>JBGSQJ010000063.1:0-1743 GCA_041738165.1 Bdellovibrionales bacterium | reverse complement strand
GTATTAGCTGAGGTCTATGTCTGAGCCACCCATTCGCTCGATTTTATTTCAAAAGCTGACTCAGGCGCTTCGACCGCTTGAGCTAGAGCTAGTGAATGAAAGCCCTTCTCACGGTCTTCCGGCGTCGGCGGAAAAGCATTTTCGTTGTGTCGTGGTCTCCAGTCAGTTTGAGGGACTCTCTAGAGTCGAGCGCCACCGCAGAGTGAACGAAGTGGTGGCCGAGGAGCTTCGCGGGCATGTACATGCCTTTTCCATCCAAGCGTTTACACCAGAAGAATGGGAGAAGAAAGCGGGAGTGACATTCGCTTCACCGGCTTGTTTGGGTGGTGGCAAACGTGAGGGAATCAGTTAGTTCGACTGGTCAACAGAGTGCAACGCCTCAATCAATCGCTGATAAAATAAATCGACATAGTAAGAATTGGTCCAATCCAATTCCGCCAACTGCAATCGGGTTTGGTAAAAAACTGTGGTTGCAGTGGCATCGTCAATATTGCCAGTAATGATCATTTCAGCCAACTGCAGGGCCTGGAATCCGTTAGGTTTTACCGGAATCGATTTGTTGGTGAACAACGTTCTTAAAAAGCCCTTCGGTTCGGCATTCCAAGAAAAGCGGCCTAAGGCTTCGCGCGCTTCCATCAGAAGAGCGCCATCGGTAACCCCAGTCTTGCGCGCGATGCTTCGAGCATAACTTGCCAAGAGCAAATGCTTTTCAGACTCATCGGGAAAAATATGAGCAATGGCTTTCGTGTTTTTATCTATAGCGTATTGATTTAGCTCGCCTAGTTCTGCGTTAAGAATATCGAAAAGGCCGGCGGATAGGTTTTCGATGACATGATTCTTGGATTCAAGCACGGACCTCAATTGCAAAATAGTTTCATCGTCGAGTCGAAGGACCAATTGAAGGGCTGCGAGCTCGGTCAGTTGGGTCTGCGTAGGATAAACCCTGACCGGCTTCAAGCCCAAAAGGCCAGAGCTCAGGGCCTTTATCGAAAGCTTTCCCTTCCAGTATTCGACATTTTTTAAAAGATCTGCAGAAGTTACGCCAAAGCGTTCGGCAGTGGTGCTGACGTCAGAACTGAGCGCCGATTCGCAATCCTTTTGCTCACCGTAGGCCAGGCCAGAGAGCACCAATAGGGCAACTAAGATAATTTTAAGCATAGGAACCTCGCCCAGGGAATATAGCGGTGAATGCACCGTTTGAGAATCGGCGATGAAGATCCTTCTTGGTTTTCACATTCGGCTGAAATGTTTACGTGTGTCTTACCGGGAGAGGTCGGCCAGTTGCCGCTTCAGCTGCTCTAATAATTTCGAGCGGCGGGCCTTGTCTTCGGCGGCGATCTTGGGCTCAAGACTGAAGGTGGAGGCCAACTCTTCCAGCTGACTCTTCAGTTTTTTGCACAAATCCTGAACTCCTGCCGGAGTTGTACCTTTGTCTTTCATAGCCCTCACTAATTGCTCACGAACAATAGGATAGCGGGTAAACGCAAAAGAGCAATGGCTTTTGACAAGAATGCGTCCGACAGCTATCTCATTCTCACTCGAACCACTCCACGAGGAGAGTCCAATGGCCAACGAAATCATCTACACCATGAAGGGTGTTAGCAAAGTTTATCCTCCGAACCGCTATGTTCTAAAGAACATTTATCTCTCGTACTTCTATGGTGCGAAGATCGGCGTGCTCGGCTTAAACGGCGCTGGTAAATCCAGTTTGCTAAAAATTATGGCAGGCGTAGACCATGAATT
>JBGSQJ010000055.1:0-6904 GCA_041738165.1 Bdellovibrionales bacterium | reverse complement strand
CTGAATTCAAATCGTATCCGTATGACTTTAAATACAGCTTCGCTTCATCAACGCTATGCAGCTTGAGCCGAGGCGTTTCGATAACGGGTCTTCCGCCAATGAGGCCGCTGAATGTCTGTGGATCAAAATCAAGATTGATCTTCATATTTTAACGGTATCGACCGGTTAGGACTGGTGTCAAAATGTTTGGCGCGAATGATGCAGACAGAGCTGTACATCACTTTTAATGGTGACCCTCTGACACTATCTTTGTTAGTGACAGAGAAATCTAAAAACATAAGGGGTAAGGGATGAAAAGTTTAGTGGTGATAGCGCTGTCGTTGTTTTCAATGGCAAGTGCCAATGCAATTGATTTGGGAATCGGTATTGGCGACGGAACTGTGGTGATTGGCGAGGATGGAATTCGCTACGAGCCAGGCCGAGGCCCCGGAAGTGATTACGGACGCAGACCTCCAGGACGCGGGCTGAGCTGTCAAGCTGTTGATGCCGGATGGGAAGAACATTTTGGTGGACATAACAGCTGCCGCGAGTGCTTGAGACATCACGGAAACTGTATTGAAAAATGCTCATCTGAAGTATTTGTTGCTACGGCTCGCGGAATTGACCGAAGAGGCCGAGATCGCAGAGCGTATGATGTAGACGGTTATGCCTATGAAGATCGCTGGCAAGCTGAGCGCTCTGCTATCGACGAATGCCAACGCCGCCGTTTGAATCGCTGTCAAATCGTGAATGTGCGCAGAAGTATGCAAGAAGTGTCTCGCCAAAATTGTGGCCGACGAGGTCGTCACTAGGTCATTTTTTTTTTGAAACTAGAGATTGGCGCCCAGGTAAAAATAAAACCTGGGCGTTTTTTTTGATCTATTGGCAGACGAAAAATCCACACTTCTGAACAGTGAAGCGGCCTAGCACACGATACTGACCGCCAGTCGCTGAATTGTAATACTGAATGCGGCCTACATAATATTGGTTCTGAAAAGTTCCATCCATATAAATGATGGTGTCTTCAGATTCAAATGTCAGTTGTGCACTGGTGCCGTTGGATGTGCTCTTGACATTTTTAAAGCCGCCTTGAGTCTTGCCTATGGTCAAAGCATAGGGCTCGATCGTTGTTCCGTCAGATCGTTTCGTGCCATATTTGCTGTCATAGATTTCCAAATGAAACTGTGATGAATTTGGATCTACTGTTCCTGTCAAACCGTTTGACTGTTTGACCACTCCCCAAAACCGAACACCTGTCGATTGGCCAGAAGCACTGCTCACATATCCAAGTTGATCTTCTTGAGACGCGCCACTGAGAGCGGGGTAAGTAAACACCTGTAGCTCATTTAAAAAGGATTGATCACCGTTTTCACCGACAATCTCACCCCAACTTGTGTTCATACTTGATGGATTCAAAGGTGCGGGCGTCCCATCGGAATTCACACCAACAGTACCTTGAGCCGTTCGACCTATACTTCTTTGACTTCGTTTGCTTGATTCTTTTTGCTGACAACCCACACCGATCATAAAGATCACTGCGGTTCCAATTAACATCTTTAAAGTACGCATATCGAAACTCCTTCAAATCTTTCTCTTAACCAACACTAACGCAAGAGCTGGGCCACGCTATTCAGAGCCAAATGGCATTGGTTTTGACTTGAGATCGGTGCCAATCGCTGAAAAACCCAAAATGACATTTCACGCACCCACGTGTAGGTGGATTTGACGAGTGTCTCATTATGAGACAGACTTGTGGGCCATGCGTGCACTGCTTCTGACGGCCTTGATTTTCTCTTTACCTTCAGCTTGGGCTAGCTTCAAAGGCCAGTTGCAGTCATCGACAGACTATTACTTAGACCCCATCGACGACCGTATTGATCGCCTAATCCCTTACCTGCAGTTTCAGCTCGAAAATAGGGCCAAGTTGGGCGCTGGCATTCGCTCCCAGTTCAAATTTATGGGCTTTTCAAACTTAGAAGCTGAAGGAGCCCCCGAGCAGGCCTTTTTTGATTTATCTGAGGCCTACCTGGGGCGCCGCAAGGGCCTTTATGATATCGAAATCGGATTCAACACCCTAAATTGGGGAGTTGTGGATTTGGCCAGCCCTTCAGATGTGGTCAACACCACAAGCCTATTTCACCCTGTTCGTCCACTTAAGCGCGGGGCCCCTATGGTCAGGCTAGAGGTCGGCCCCGAATCACAACGCCTCGAGGCGGTCTACATTCCTTGGCAAATGCGGCCGCAAATTCCCTCACCCGATTCAAGGTGGCTGCCTCGCGAGTACTTAAAAAACGTCAACGTGGGAACTGAGCGAATCGCGATCCCAGATTTTATTGAATATAGCGTTTTGGAAAATGAAACCTTAGATCGCGCTTTGCAAAACAATGCGGGAGTCAGACTTCGGAGTCATTGGGGTGATCTCGATACACAGATTTTCCACTTCGACGGCGCAGCGCCTCAGCCTAAAGTGCGTCCCACGATCACACTCGATGCCACGACCAGCGAGATCAAAGCTGTCTCGCCTGTCGGCCTAACCCCTGTCACTTATAGAGTGCGAACTTCTGGGATCGGAGCCGTGTGGGCCAGAGAGTCGTTTATAACTAGATTTGAGTCGGTCTATCAGCACACAGTTTCGAATGACCCGCTTCTTCAGCCTTGGAGCTGGACAAATGTTATTGGCGTTGAAACGGCAGTGGACGTAGGCACCACAAGTTTGACTCTGCTGGCTCAATACTACTCATCTGAAAATCCTCAAAGCCCTGATAATTTAATCACGTCAAACTATCGCTTATTTGATCGCACAGGCGTGCTGGGATTGCGGTGGCCCTACAGTGATGGGATGATATGGACAGGCTCTGTTCTTTATGAAACCGAATCACAGGGCGTGTTTGCCACGATTGGCTTTGACAGACGATACACAGACACAATGCGCTGGGGTTTAAGCTACAAAGATTTCTCAGCGCAAGAAGAAGGCCTGCTTAAGACCTACGACCGCAATGATCATGGCACATTTGACCTGACTTATTATTTTTGAATCATAGAGAGCGGAAACCGCAGAGTATCCCGCCAAGGTTCAACTTTTTTAACTGTGAGTTGATACCCATCTTCGATATCCACCGAAGGGATAGGCCAACTCATATTCAATTTCAGCCAATCCTCTAGCTTTTTCGTCACGATCGATTTGGAAACCCGAGGGTTCACCTTGCGAAACTTCGAATACTCAGGCGCAACAGATTGATTCCATTTTAAAGACTTGGGGTTCAACTGAACTTCAAGCTTCGAATTCTGAACTAGCAATGAAACCTGCATTCTAGCTCCAGCATCAAAGTTCATATAGGGCAAATACCGATCTTGCGCGGGGGCCCATTGTTTAACATTTAGACCGGTTGTTAGCTCTCCTTGAGTTCGGCCACTCTCAGCCAATGACAGCTTTTCAAACTTGGGCGCAGAACTTGGCCGAATATCAAACCAAAAATTAGTCTCTTTAGGAAACTTCAAGAGATCAGGCCAAAAGAAAAACTGAATAAGTCTCGCACCCATAAGGTCTTGAAACCCAGGGATATCGGATGAGGCCACCCGCGCTTTAAGAATTTTTATCTTGTAGAGATAGGAACTAATAAAATTCAATGTGTTCGCCGGGAAAATCCAAACAGAGTCATCCAGAGCATTCACTTCGGCCTCGTCCACTTCTAGCGCGACCCGATCTTGCTCTAAACTAACCGCCTCACCAGGCTTTCGAAAGCTCACTAAAGTCGGAAGGCGCCAAGAACCTCGCGCGCTGACTTTCCAATCCAGAGGTTGAATGACCGCCTCTAATTCCGAATTGAGCGCGTAAATCTTTGGCGCCAAAAGACCCCGTCGAAATTCATGAAACTGAGTTTCGAGCTGAGTTTGCAGGGTCTCTTTAACGAGCGCCTCAAATCCACTTCTATCGTTTACGATTTCTCTAAGCGCATTTTGAATTTCAACTTGAAGAGACTCTGGCCCTGTACAATTTGCGCTCAGCACTGGCGCCGCATCGCCCCTGACGGTTTGGGTGTAGCTTTGCCATCCATTTGCCCAAGTCGCATCAATTTCAATCGCAGCCGACGGCCACTCAAATTGCATCCCATCGCATTGCGAGGCCAGATTGATAATCACGCGCGCGCCGCCAAGATCACGAACTATCGTTCCTTGAAGCTTCATAGAATCGACCACCACTCGAGGGGCCGACCAGTGCAGTTGAAAACGCACGTGTTGATCCGAAACCGAGCTTGGATCAATCTCAATCTTCCAATTGCCTTGAGCGTGTATTCCGTTCCATTCAGAATGCACCGGCGAATTCATCTCAAAGTGTTCCCAAGTCAGCTGGGTCATCTCGTTGATCTTTGTCTGCCAACCTTGTATTCGACGACCCACATCAGAAGAAGAAAGTACAAGTTCGCTTTGCAAATTCAGCGCAGGCGCACTTCCACCAGCCCAAACTCGGTAAGGAAAAATGAGTAACAATAAAAAAGGAACCCAAAATGATTGCGAAATAATTTTGTTCATGGAAGTTAAGTATGTCATCCTACAGGCCGTTAAGCTAGAGAGCTTCTCAATTAGATAAACCGTTTTTTTGAATGGCCACGAAGTGAAAATGAAATTGACAATCTTTCGGAGAATCGCGCTGGCCTGCATTGCATTAAGTGTAATAGCCAGTATATGGGCGATTTCGAGAGCTCTTCATATCCCCACTGAATACTCTATGAGCCAGTTCTTCCCTGAGCACCATCCTCTTTTGACTTGGGAAACCAAAACTAAAAAATTATTCAAACTTTCTGAAGCGGCGCCGCACATTGTTTTGCTCTCTAAGAAACGTGGCGGTTCTGGCTGGGGAAGCGACAAGTCAATTGCCAAATTGGGACAGCTCAGCCAATCGATAGAAAGGCTAAAGTCTGTAAAATCAGTAATCAGTTTGGGCAACATTCGCTCGGCCAAAGAAAAAAAGGACTCGATTATGGTCGGCTCACTAGAAGAGCTATCTAAGTCGGGCTTTGACATCGGCGCGGTCACTAGCGACCCCTTACTTTCTCCCCATTTGCTCTCTAAAAACTCCCAGCACACGGCGCTTTTCGTACTGCCTCGACCGGACCTCTTGCAGAGTCAACACGTTCGCCTGAAGGCCCAGCTTGAGCACCTCAGTAAAAAAGCGTTCCCTGGCGTTCGCGTGCAAATTGGTGGGCCCGCAGCGATACGCACTCAGCTTGTTGAGGTGTTATCCAAAGAAATTATGCTTTATCTTGCGCTTTCCTTGATCGCCGCAATGCTGGTCATAAAAACCATGTTTTTGGGTTGGTTCGTTGTCCCTCAGGTTCTTTTTATGTTGCTTGTCGCGAATTCGCTAAGCCTTGGCTTTATGTCGCTTCTTGGTTTTTCGTTCAATATCTTATCAAGCACGGTGCCCATATTGGTGACGATCTGCTGCTTGAGCATTTCGACTCACACGTTGATCAGGCTCTCGTCTTTAAAATCGATCTCCATGCGCTGGCGCCTCAAGGGACTCATCGCCATTTTGAATGAGCTCTCGGTCCCACACGCATTAACGGCGCTGACTACGTCAGTTGGCTTTATAACACTTGTGACTTCGAGTGTTCCTTTGATTTCAAATTACGGATTGCTCGTGGGAGTGGGGGTTTTGATCTCGGCCGCGGTCACGCTGACTTTGATTCCTTCAATTTTTGTGCTGACACCTTGGCCCAAAGCTCGGTCTTTCGTACACGACACAAGTGGATTTGCACAGTGGCTCATCAATCACCGAAGGTGGCTGGCCCCAACCGGAGCCGCAGTCGTTCTCACGATGGCGCTTATCGGAACTGGTCTACATTGGACCGCCAAATTATTTGACGATCTGCCGACTCATCATTCGGCTCGAAAGACGACAGATCTCATCGCTCACAATCTTGGGGGCGTGGCTTCATTAGATTTCACCGTGGGTCATGCCAAGGCCGGAGACACTTGGAAACAGCCCGAAAACCTAGAACGCCTCAGAAGGGTAACTAAGAATTGGCGAGAGAATAAAAAAATCGGCAGCGTGACTTCGCTGGCCGACTTTTTAGGAACAGGAGAGGGCCGGCAGCACCTTCCAAAATCTAAAAAAAGCATCGCCGAGATGCAATTTCTCTATGCCATGTCCTCACCTAACCCATTAAATCAATACCTCTCGCCAGACGACAAATGGACAAGAATAGCGGTGCGCCTAGATGATCTTCCCGCCGATGAAAACAAAGCGATTATCGCTAAAATGCGCGGCGATCTCAAAAAAACGTTCCCCGAACTGAAAGTACAAACTTCGGGACTTGCGGCAATTGTTCCAGTGGTTAACGAACAACTCTCTAGACAACTGATGCTGGGCTTCTTTGCCGCTCTGTTTTGGATTGTCGTTTTAATGGCCATCACCTTTAGATCTATCCGCTGGGCCCTCGTCGCCGTTATCCCCAATTTAGCACCGCCCGCTTTTTTACTTGGATCTTTGGCGCTTCTAAATGTCCCAATTAAACCTGGCATAGCCTTGATTTTTTCGATCAGTCTGGGCATTGCGTTTGACAACACCATTTACATTTTGCAGCGTCTCAGGCACCTGCTCAAAAGCCACAAGGACACAGAGACCCTGCCGATTTTTGACCTCATGCGAAGCGAGACAGTACCCTGCCTTGTTTCGAGCCTTTCACTTTGGGTGGGCTTTTCGATTTTCTTGTTCTCTGCGTTCCCTATGAATTCACTTTTTGGTACATTTATGCTGATCAGCATTGCATCGGGTCTTTTTGGCGATTTAATATGGTTACCCGCGATGCTCAAGCAATGGCCATCGCTGCTGCCGTACACCCGGCATCAAGGAGTAAGCATGCCCGCAAAGACCCATGAAGTTCCACTGCAAAAAGCCATTCGAATGAGCCCCTATTTGATT
>JBGSQJ010000052.1:0-3015 GCA_041738165.1 Bdellovibrionales bacterium | reverse complement strand
TCAAAATAACCGATTCACCTAAAGAATCGTGCTCTATTAACCCCGCCTGTGAATCCAAAACATATTTTCCCCACTCCGTCTCAAAATGAATTTCGCCGTGTGCAATACTGAAGCGAAAGTCCATGCGACCTGTTTTCAAATACGGACTACAACCTTCTTTATCGCTAAACATCTGAATTGGACCGCAAAGCGCCTCGTCCAAATACTTCAGGTATCGAACCCCTTCTGCCTCTAATACGGTCACATCCGCAGGACTGTTGAGGTGTGAAATTGGCAATGCCTCGTCTGAACTGTGAGCTATAAAGCCTCCTGCTGAGACAATTAAATAGCCCAGAAAACTAAATTCATGAATTTTGGATCGCACTGAAATCTCAGTAGAGCGTGCGCTCTGCATGAACTGACCTTGCTCGGAGAACAAGGGACAGTCGTCCCACATACATGGATCAGATCCGCTCGGATTCTTGTACTTTAGACGGGCCCAGCCGCCAGAAAAACGTGTCTCATAGAAATCCTTAATGCCGGCATCATTAAACAGAAAATTGAACAATCCCTCGTCCGACATTCGCAGCAACTCTTCACTCACAATCCGCGATGTTAGCTGGCGGGTAGCAATCGAGTTCACAGCTCCCTTTTTTAAAGCATTCTTGAAAAGGATGGAGTGCAACGCAAGTGCAGCTTTATGATTATCGTCTAATATTGCCCAGAGGTTTAGATCGATCAAATAGGGCTTTTGCCCGGGCTTAACCTGCTGAATGACGACTTGCCGAATCTCGCATCCAGCGGGAACGCGGATGGCCAAGGTATCACGAACGTCTCTCAGGTTTAAGTCAGTGACCATTTCGGCTTCGCGCTCAAATGCACTTGCCTCTAAACGAAGCTCCTCGGCTCGCCAAGGCATTCGCGTAGCCATGCTCGTGAGGATTGCGCCAAGTTTCTCTTTATAACCTACGCCTGGCCAATTCATTATTTCAAGACGGGCCAACTGCCGGGCCTCCACCACATCTGCAAGCTCAGCCTTCACAGGACCATTTGGACAATAGAGTATATCACCGCCGTTTCCTGGAACTTGAGAAGCTGAAACGACCATACTGAAAAGGACATGACTAATTAAACTCATTAAAACCATTTTTCTGCTCCACCGGTTAAGGTAAAATACTAAATATCCATTCGAATCAATTTATCATCGGCCGACATAATTAACTTTGCGCCCCACTGCGATTCTGCACCGGGCACAAAATGACGAATCCCCTTGGTATCGTACAAATAGAAGCTCTGATGAGTGGTGAAGGTCCACGTCCCATCCGATGAAAATATGAAATTTTCGCCTGCAATTGGAATTGAATTTCCTTGCAATGACAAATTTCCACTTGCAAAGGTCAAATCCACTTCGACTCCTGGACGAAGATCAATCTCTGGGTCTATGAAATTGGCATAGGCCTTCAATTGACCAGTGAGATTTCCGTTCTTCAAAGAAACTTGCAATCTCGGAGCTTTGACGTAAACAACCTTTCCATCTTTCGAAAAAACAATTGGAATCTTTCGGTCGGATTCAATTGTGACACTGCCATTAAGTGTTGGCGCCTGAGTTTGGTAAACTCCGGCCGCATAATTCCAGCCGATTTCCTCAGCATCGATTACAATACGGCCATAAGTGCTGTCCAGCATGTGTTGACCGAATTCAGTCGAGAAAGCCACTTTCCCATGGAAGATTTCAAGAGCGCCCGGCTCAATGGCACAGTCGGGATCGGCATGGTAAGCCTTCATTTGCCCGCACAGACTATTGTCATAATAAAACGCCTTACCCGCTGCTTTTAATAGTGTAGCGCCCACTCCAACTAAACTGTGATTTAAGACGTGCGCATACTCGATTTGAAAGCCGGTTTTCCTAGGCGAGAATTGACCTTGGAACTCAATATCTCCTGACTTAGTGCGAACAAACAGCGGCCGAGTAATATATGTGGAGGTTAGCTTACCGGCACTGTCAAAATCTGGAACTTTCAATTTATTTGAACGATATTCAGTTTCGTAAGGAAACTGCACCCATCCACTATGGAAACTCGTTTCATAAGCCGTGCGCTGATAAGCTACGTTGTAGAGGTAATCGAATAGATCTTTGTCTGAAAGGGCATTTAGAGTTTCACTCAAAATTCTTATGTTAAAGTCCCTAATTCCCAACGAATTCCGTGCCGACCATTTTAGCGCCTCTTTATAGAGGACCTCGTGCATAACGAGTGCCGCCTTATTGTTTTCGTCTAGCATAGACCACAACTCTTGGCTCACTAAATAGCGTTTAACGAATTGTGAGGGGGTACGTTGAATAACAATTTGCTTTATTTCGCAATCAACAGGAATTGCAATGTGATCGGAATCTGGGATGTCATCAAGGACCGTGCCCATCACCATGTGCGCTTCGGCCTCGAATTGAAGGGCTTCGGTTAACAAGCGCTCGGCCGTCCTAGGCATTCGCGTGGCTAGACTTGTAGCAATGGATCGCAACTTTTCCTGATATGTATTGCCAGGCCAAGCCTTGATGCTGATCCCATGCCATCGGCGGGCTTCATAAACTTCAAGAAGCTCAGCTTGCGGCGCACCATTGGCGCAATAGATAACATCCCCACCATTGCCGACTATGCCTTCACCCAAGGCGCCAAAAGACATAAATGCCATTGCTCCCATAACCACTATTCGCAAAATCATTTTTTCTCCATAGGCTGAATTTTTTTGCTGACTGGATAAAGCTGCATCTGAAACTGGTACAATTGATCACCGCTCGTCTCTTCGAAAAGCACACTAAAGCGTGAGCGAAATTCACGGATGAGTTCTTTCGCCTTGAGTATGTTTTTTGAATTGAAAAGTAAACTGGTCGCCTGAAATTCGCGCTCCTCAACTCCAAACCGACGCACGGCGTGGCGAGCCAACTCCAGTGTTTGTTCATGATATCGCTTTATGGCTTCCCTCGCGCTATCATTTCCCGTCTCTACTCGGGCATCGCGAACCTCTAGCCGACCATTGACT
>JBGSQJ010000043.1:0-10618 GCA_041738165.1 Bdellovibrionales bacterium | reverse complement strand
ATTACCGTTGGTGTTTCGTCTGTTAGAATACAATTAGACAATCCCCATCCCATGAAAAATTTTCTGTGAATATCCCTATACAAATTTGATTCAACACTCAGGTCAGCAATATCTATGCCCAAAGAGACCAGCCTCTGACTGGGTTGGTGCGTTTGAACTTGAATTCACAAAATTACTACCTAGACGAGTGTGAATAACTTTCAGTGATTGCTTCAAGATGTGGCATAAGCGCAAGCAGATAGGTCTGATTTGTGAAACTTATGATTTGAGTTCGAGCGAGAGCGGGCAGTGATCCGAGCCATAGACATGAGGCTGATGATTCGCTGATTTTAGGCGACCAATTGAATCTCGGTCAGTGACAAAGTAATCTAGGCGCCACCCAATGTTGCGCTCTCTAATTCCCGGTCGATAACTCCACCAGGTGTAATTGTCTGGGCCTTGATCAAAGTGGCGAAACGTATCGACAAAGCCAGAATCTAAAAACTGGCTCATCCAGTCACGCTCTTTAGGCAAAAATCCGGCATTGTCTTTGTTAGCCCGAGGATTTTTTAAGTCGATTTCTTTGTGAGCGATGTTGAAATCTCCACAAACAACTACGGTGTCTGTCCGCTCGCGTTCCTTTAGGATGAACTTGTGGATGTCTTTGCAAAATTTCAACTTAAAGGGCAAACGCGCATGATCGCGCTGTGAGTTGGGAAAGTAAGTGTTGATGAGGCTGAAACTTTTGAACCTCAATGTGAGCACTCGCCCTTCTTGATCAAAGGCCTTCACTCCCATTCCATAAACAACTTCGTGAGGTTCTTTTTTTGCGTAAATCGCCAGTCCACTGTAGCCTCGTTTTTCGGCTGGATACCAGTAGGAGTGATACTTTTTGGGATTCACTAATTCGGGGTCCAATTGTTCAGGGTGGGCTTTGATCTCTTGAAGACAAACGACATCAGAGTTTTGATTTTCAAACCAATTGAGAAAGCCTTGTCTTTGACAGGCCCGGATTCCGTTCACATTCCAACTCAAAAGTTTAATCGCCATCTTTAGAGCCGAATATGCGCGCCCTGCGTCTGGCCCTCAAGGATTTTTTTGAGTATGTCTAAAGGCTCATGATCAGACTAGATAAGGTTTCAAAGTCTTTCGGGAACCACAAGGTTCTTGATGGCATCCATCTCAATGTCATTGAAGGTGAACAAGTGGCTCTTTTGGGCCTGAGCGGGTCGGGTAAAACCACGGCGCTCAAGTTGATTTGTGGCCTGCATTGGCCAGATAGCGGAGAAGTTTTTATTCGTGGCGAAGTGCTTGACGTAAAAAACCTGCGTTCGACACGGCTGAAAATGGGCTATGTGATTCAAAGTGGTGGGTTGTTTCCTCACTTAACGGCCAAGCAAAATGTCACCATTGTGGCGCATGAGCTTAAGTGGCCAAAAGACAAATTAGAGGATCGTCTTTCAGATTTGGTGCGAATGACTAAGTTTCCATCCAGTGCGCTTGATCGGTTTCCTTCTGAGATTTCGGGTGGGCAAAGGAAGCGCCTCAGTTTGATGAGGGCCTTGTTTTTGAATCCAGATTTGCTTTTGCTCGATGAACCTCTTGGGGCTCTTGATCCTATCACGAGAACGGATCTTCAAGATGAACTCAAAGAGCTTTTTTCATCACTTAAAAAAACAGTTGTGCTGGTGACCCATGATCTCTTTGAAGCTGGTTTTTTAGCAGGCCGAATTTTGCTCCTTCACGGCGGGAGTGTCGTGCAAGAAGGGTCGTGGGATGATTTGGTGCACAGACCTCAGAACGAATTTGTTAAGAAGTTTGTTCGGGCTCAAAGGGCGGCCAATTGAAGAATAGAACGTTTGCCGCTTTGGCACTAGTGGTGTTGGGATCGGGCGCCAGTTTGAATTTACAGGCAGAGGCACAAAGCCAGGACAAACCCATCGTCGTGGGCTCGAAACTTTTTATTGAGTCTGGTATTTTGGGCGAAGTTGTGGTGCAAGCGTTAAATGAGGCTGATATCAAGGCCATTCACAAGGCGAATTTTGGCGGCACAAGAATTCTTTGGAATGCGCTTTTATCTGGGGATATAGACCTTTACCCTGAGTACACGGGCACCTTAAAGCATGAAATTTTACGTCAGCCCGTTCGAGATTTAGAACATTTGCGAGGTTTGCTAAAGCCCTTTGGACTGGGAGCTGCAGCTCCGCTTGGTTTCAATAACACGTATGCCATTGGTGTGACTCAAGCTACAGCCAAGAAATATGATCTTCGGACCATCTCGGATTTAGGCCGAGTGCCGGGATTAAAATATGGGTTCACAAATGAGTTTATGGATCGCCAAGACGGGTGGCCAGGGCTCAGAGCCAAATACGATTTGAAGCCCGCTCAAGCGAGGGGGTTGGATCATGATATTGCCTACCGTGCGCTCGAAAGCGGCGACATTGACGTTATGGATTTGTATTCGACGGACGCCGAAATCAAATATTATGACCTGGTTCTACTTGAGGACGATCGTCTGTATTTTCCGAGGTACGATGCGCTCTATATCTATCGGCTCGACACGGTTTCAGCAAACGAATTGGCCTTGGAAGTGGTGAACAGTTTATCGGGCAAAATCAAAGCGGATGCGATGGTCGACTTAAACGCCAGAGTGAAACTAAAGAAAAAGCCGGCCTCTGAGGTGGCTGCGGTTTTTTTGAATACCAAAATGGGTTTCGAAATTCGCTCTGGTCGAAGCTCGCGTTTTCAGCGGATTCAAAAGCGAACCTTGGAGCACTTTCGCTTGGTGGGTTTGTCATTGGCTTTGGCCGTGCTCGTAGCGATTCCACTTGGCGTCATGGCTAGCGAGGTCAGGTGCACGGGCAATGCCGTACTCTGGAGCGTCGGGATGGTGCAAACAATTCCCTCGCTCGCTCTGCTCGTGATTTTGATTCGGCCGCTCAATTGGCTGGGTCTGCCGGGTATTGGGGATCCTCCGGCCTTGGTGGCTTTGTTTTTGTACAGTCTCTTGCCAATCGTGCGTAGCACTTATGTCGGGTTTCAAAGTTTATCCCAGACTCTGCGTGAGACGGGTCAGGTGCTCGGACTTTCAAGATGGACGCGCCTTTTTAAAATCGACTTTCAAATGGCCTTGCCTTCTATATTGTCGGGTATCAAAACCGCTGCTGTTTTGAACGTGGGATTTGCCACGCTTGGCGCCTTAATTGGGGCGGGGGGTTACGGGCAGCCAATTCTCACGGGGATTCGGCTTGATGACTATGGGCTCATATTAGAGGGGGCCATTCCCAGCGCCGTGATGGCTATCTTGGTGCAGCAAATGTTTGACGTGATTGAGCGTCTAGTTGTTTCTAAGGGGCTGCGAGCTTAGACTTAGACTTTATTTTTCAAAGTGAGGAATCAATGAGTGTTCAAGTGACGTCTCTTGTTCAAGATCAAATGGTGCGAAGTCTAAATGCTCTAAAAGGAATTTTGACTAAGGCCGAAACCTACGCCAGCGCAAAAAAGGTCGATTTTTCGGTTTTGTTGAACACGCGGTTGGCTCCTGATCAGTTTCCTCTTATAAAACAAATTCAGATTACCTGCGACACAGCTAAGTTTACGGCAGCTAGACTTTCAGGAGTGACTCCTCCTAAAAATGACGATTCAGAAAAAGACCTGCCTCAAGTGCTCAAACGCATCGATCAAACTATAGATTTTATTCGCTCTGTCGACGAGGGTCAGTTCGAAGGCTATGAAAAAAGAGAAGTTCGATTTCCTTGGTATCCTGGCAAATGGATGGATGGTCACACCTATTTGTATCAGCATGCTCAGCCTAATTTTTATTTTCATCTCACCACGGCCTATTCCATTCTTCGCGCCAACGGAGTGGATATTGGCAAAGGTGATTTTCTAGGTGAACAGAATTGGCGATCCGAGTAAGAGCGGCCGCATTTTCTCTACTTTGTTTTTTGCTAGGGGCTTGCGCGCGCACACCGATTCGATCAAGTGAGCAATCGATGCGCCCACTTGCTGGTGCTAAGACCGTAGACCAAGATGAAGGTTCTCTAGAATCGTTTGTGAAAGCCCTAGAGGTCAACTGCAAGGCTTTAGAAAAGTCCTTGAAGATGAGTCCCACTATGACTTTCGGGCCGAAAGTGGTGCGAACGCAAGATTACTTGGATTCGTTAAATCGCGTACTTCTAGTGGCTAAGAAATCCAAAGGTTGGTCTGAGGTCACCGAAAAGATCAATTCAGAGTTTGTGCTTTACGAGGTTTACGGCGACAAAAAATGGGGCGAAGTGTTTATGACCTCTTATTTTGAACCTGAAATTGAGGCCTCTAAAAAGAAAACTCCAAAATTTTCTCGGCCCGTGCTCTCCAAGCCAAGTTCGATGGTGGAAGTGGACATTGCCAGTTTCAAAGACCTTTACCCGGGCATAGCCGTGCTTGAAGGGTCCGAAGAAGTCAGAGCCAAGGGCCTCAAGTGGCAGGGGGCGCAAAATGGGCGACAAAATTGCGGCGTACCCATCGAGGCTGAAGATTTGGCAAGAGGGTCTTGGCGAGGAGTCCGGTGTCTTGGCATGGGCCGATCCTATTGATTTATTTTTTTTAGAGATTCAAGGCTCAGGCTCGTTGAAGTTCAAATCCGGAGCCAAAATGCGAATCGGCTACGATGGGCAAAATGGTTATCCTTACTATCCGATTGGTCGATCTCTCAAACCGATCTTGGGTGAAGATGGGATTACTCTTCAGACGATCGAGTCGTATCTTCGTTCGCTGTCAGCAGAGGAAGCTGAACAGATTATGGCCGAAAATCGCAGTTACATATTTTTTCGAAAATTAGAAGGTCGCGGTGAAACGTTTTTTGGTACGCAGCTCGTGGACAGGCGCGTGATCGCCACCGATCCAAAGTATTTCCCTAAAGGTGCACTGGCGTTTGTCGAGTACCAAAGGCCTGAGTTTTTAGACTCTAACGCTATGACCCCTTCAGCGTGGCTCTCGACCCGTCACTTTGTTTTTGATCAAGATGTGGGCGGAGCGATTCGCGGCCCAGGGCGAATGGATCTTTTTTGGGGTCAGGGATCTTTGGCCAAGCAGTCAGCTGGTGTGATTAAGAACGTATCGACGCTGACGTATTTGGTTCCCCGCGATAGCGATTCAGTTCGATAGGTTTGTCGCCGCGACCTCATTAGTGGCGGCACCACTCCTGAGGCAACACAAGCCTCGAGATGTCTTCAAGCCTTGCGCCCATGTACTGAGCTCCCATTCGCAAGATCAGTTTTTGAGTCTTGAGGCGAGACCGTCCAATGAGGCGAATTTGCGCATATCCGTTGTCATCAGTTCTCGATCTTCCCGAAATGGGCCCAATACTCCACGATAGATTCTGCGCGGCCACCGGGAACATTTTGGGAATCGATTGGATTGTCCCTGTGGACTCGCGGCACATCAGCTGAAAATGTAAAATGCCAAGTTTAAAAGACGGGCAACCAAGTCGAGGGTCAGTGCCAAAAGAACAAGGGTCAAAGCCCTTTTCTTCAAATCCTAGATGAGATCGATCTCGCATCATACTCAGGCGCGGCTGAAGGTCTTCAGGCGAAGGCAGTTGCGCTTCGATGGCCCTTGGAGAGTAGCGAACCGCCGGCGGCGGTGAGACTTGGGTGGGAGCTTCTTCTTGATGTTTTACCGTCGAACAAGACAAGATCCAGAATATTGAGCCAACAATCAGGACAGCTAGACCTCGCCGCCTACGCATAGCGCAGAATCAAATGGTAGCCGAACTGAGTTTGCACAGGTTTAGAAATTTCACCCACGTTTAAGGCAAAAGCGGCCACTTCGAAGCTGCCGACCATTTGGCCTTTGCCAAATTCACCAAGGTCGCCGCCATTTTTGCCTGAAGGACATTTTGAGAATTTCTTGGCCAGTTCACTGAATTCATCTCCAGATTTCATTTTCTTAATGAGATCCTCGGCCTCATAGCCTTGTTCTACCAAAATATGGCGTGCTTTAATTTTCATAGTGCAATCCCCAATCCAGCCGAGAGTGTTTGGCCATTTAAATCGTAGCGTTCATTCGTTGGCGAGACAATGCGCTTGTAGTGAGCAATGAGTTCCATCTGCAGAATCGATTTTGATTTGAACAGACGGTTGACGTTGAAAGCGGCTCCTAAGCCATAAGTGCCGTAGCCCCTCGCTTCAGAGGTGTTGTCATCTGAGAGCTCACCTTTTTGCATGAAAATCTGGCTGCCGCCCCCAAGTGTAACGATGGGTTTGATCCAGCTGCGGGCGCTCATTTCATAGCGATAGGCGAGCGCTAAATCGGCGCTAGTCCAATGTAGAACGGTTCGGGACTGAGAGCTCTCTTGCGCTAAATTCGCGTATTGCAATGTTCCCAAAAGTCCCATGTAGCCATAGAACTTTATGGGCAGCACGCCAAGTTGAGCGCCTAGGGCACTGCGATTTTGTGTGTTTATATACTCAGTTAGCCGGCCATTAGCAAAGAGCGAGATACGCTGTGTTGATACGGTGTTGAAAGTAAATCCGTAGATCCGTCTAGAGGAGTCTTGCTCATTTTGCACGGAATCTTCGCTCATGATTGAAATGCGTGAGCTCTCTTCGATCAAATTGGGCGTGGTGATTTGCTTTGCTCTATCAGTCGGCTTTGCCAAACTTGTGCCGCAAAAAAAGGCCAGAATTACCATCGCCAATCGAGCTCGAGAAACCAAAAAATTTTGAATCTTAAAATTACGAATCATTGAAAACTCACAGACTGCCATAAGTTTTCTCCAAGTCGGTTCCCAAGTTGAATCGAAGTTTCAATACCTCTTCTAAGTAGGAATACTGAGCCTGGGTGTGGGTTTTATCAGCCTCGTATCCAGTTCTTTGAATATTGAGTACGTCGGTGCTTGAAAGAAGTCCGTTTCGGTAGTCTCTAAGGGCTGCGTTCATGGCTTTGCGTGAACTTTCTGCTGAAACCTGAGTGAGTTTGAGACGTTCAAATTGGCGAGCCATAGTGGACACGCTTTGTGCTAAATCCCGGCGTAAATCTCGTTTGGCTATGGCGAGGTCGCGCTCAGCTTTCAAAAGTTCGTCGTTGTTGTAGCTGCTTTGCGACCACGAGCTGAGTCCTGAAAAAAGCGGAATCTTAAGATTCAAAAAGACCGATGAAGTCTCGGATTCCTTTTCAAACCAACTGGGTTTGTCGCGAGAGTCAAAACCCCAAGTGCCATCTAGCGTGAGTTCAGGATAATGAGAAGCCATTTTGACTCGGTTCGTTTTGCGAATGTATTCAACTTGATAAGCCAGTTCGGCAATCTCTGGATTGTTTTCGCCCGCTTTTTGATAAAGTTGATCAAGCGTTCCCGTGTCTACGGGTTGGGCCTTGAGTGCGGTTTCGACTTGCAGTTGCTGATCGTCTTCAAACCCTAGGAGCCTGGCTAGATCTTGGCGGGATTTCTCAAAGGAGCTTTCGGCCTCGAGCACTTGGGCTTCACTCAAATGGTAATTCGACTCAGATTGCAGGCGATCGATATTTTTAGATCGACCGATGCGCGCATATCGAGCCGTCACCTCAGCATAGGCCTTAAGATTTTTTCGGTTTTCTCTTGCGAGGTCGAGCAGCATCTGCTGTTCAGCCATGCTGTAATAGCCGGCCACCACGTCATAAACATAAGTTTGGCGTTTTGAAAATATAGCCTGTTCTGCCTTTTTTCGGCCGAGTTTGGCGGCTGATAGACCAGCAAAAGTCGTTCCGCCCTTGTAGAGTGGCTGCGAAATTACAAGGCCAGCTTGGTACGATTCGACATTGCCCGATAGACTAGAGGAAGTTTTTGAAGACGAGTACTTTGTCGAACCCACACTGCCCTTGGCGTAAATGGTAGGGAAGAGCTCGGCCTCGGCCAAACTGTATTCATCCTCAGCCTGGCGCCTTTCCGCTTGAGCTTTTTGAATCTCGAGCCCTTGTGCGAGTCCGCGTTTGACGGATTCACCAAGAGTGAGTTTTTCCGCAAAAGCTGATCCGACAACTGAAAAGCCAATAGCCAAGATGAATGACGCGATAAATTTCATAGGATTAATTGACCCTGACCCAATGAACCGGAGTTTTGTATCTTCCATAGATGAGTTTCCCAACTAAATCTCCACCTTCAATATTCATAATCATACTGATCATGGGAATACTACCGTTGCCAGGGCCGGTTAATATAATTCGGTTGTCGTATTCGTAATAAGACCCCACATTGAAGATCCAATTGACGTATTCAGAGTCTTTGCCGTCAGCGTCAATCAAATTGACGATGGCCAAGTAGGAGGGGACCGCTCTCAGTTCTGCTTTGTCAGAGGTAACAACGGTTAAAATGTAAGAGTAGAGCTCAAGCCTTGCTCGCAGTTTTTTAGATTTACCCTTGGGCACTGGAGAGAGCGGGTCCAATTTTATGGGTTCAAGATCTGACTCATAGACGCCCTCAAGTGTATCTATGCGCGCTTTTTCTTTTTGAAACAAATCGCCGCGTTCTTTTTTCTCTTGATCGACGGCTGATTGTTCAGGTCCACATCCAACGAGCACGCTCACAGACAGTAGAGCAGCAAGTGATACTTGATAGGCCAGAAATCCCCTCATTTATTCCCCCAAAAATCAGGTCCCGACAATGCGTTTTTGGGAGGATTCAGTCAATCAATTTGCGCTAATAATAGACTCTGTTCGGGTCTGACCGCGAAGTGAAAGAGAAGGCCGTCCATGGCCGAGCAGCCACGTCTTTGTGGCCTTTAAATCATAGTGTTCTGGATTCAGCCCGAGGGCAAGAGCGGCGACTCCTGATACAAACGCAGTGGCCTGTGATGTGCCGGTGAGAAATCCATATTGGCCTCCCGGTAGGGTGGAATAAATGTTTTTTCCGGGGGCCGCGATATCGACTGTTGCTCGGCCAAAATTACTGGTGGGGAGCAAAAGTCCATCGCGATCGACCGCGGTGACGGCCACAATATTAGGCAGATTGTAATTGGCCGGATAAAAGTGGTGAAAGTCAGAGTTCACACCTTCATTGCCAGCCGCGGCGACCACCAAAACTCCATTTTCAGCGGCATAGGCCAATGCATCCTCTTCTTGTTGGCTGCGCAGCACGCCGCCGCCTGAATAATTGATTATTTTGGCTCCCATTTGCACCGCGTAGCGCACGGCTTGAATAGTGAAGTTTAGATTTTGGGCACCCGAGTTATCTTGAGAGTAGTACTTTAGCACCATGATTCGAGCGTTGGGCGCGGCTCTTGTGATGATTCCAGAAATATGAGTCCCGTGACCGTGATCGTCCATGATCACCGGCGTGTCCGAGACAAAGTTCCATCCGTGAACGTCGTCGATCCATCCATTTTGATCGTCATCGAAGCCATTCGTGGCTCGATCGTTTCCAAATTCATCCCATCCTTGCTCACCCGGATTGATCCATATTTGAGAAGCTAAGGCGGCATGGTGAATGTCACACCCTGTGTCGATCACTGCAACCGTGACAGAGGGAGCCAGCTTGGCAAATTCTTTGTAATCTTCAGTACCGGTGCTTTGGTGTCCCCAAAATAAGGACAGGTGTGTGCTCTCGCCGGGTTCCGAGTAGGGAACCGGCGTGTTCTTGAGCAGTTCGGCATCCATACTTGTCGCGGGTGTTGGTCGCTCGTTGAGTTGGTGAATTCCTAAGAACGCACCAAGCCCGACAACAAAAGAAAAAAGTATCGGTCTAATTCCATTTTCCATTTCACTCCTCCTGAGAATGAGTGAAGTAGAGCATGAGCAAGGTGCGCGCCAGCTCTCTGGGGCTTTAAATGGCTATTCTTTAGACAGTGACTAGGCATTTGCATGTCACCCTAACGGGTGCCAGCATTATTTCAGATGTCAAATCTGAATGGGTGTGTAGAGACGTGCTAAAACCGTAGGTCCCTTGATCACGTGTCTCATTATGATACACATTTTAAGAAGCGACTTGCTTGAGCGCTTCGGGAGCCACGGTGATTCGGTTTCGGCCATTGTTCTTTGAGTGATAAAGAGCCAAGTCGGCGCGTTTCACCCACTCGGCCACTGATTCAGATTTGAAAAGCTCGGCCACTCCAATTGAAACCGTGAAGCGAATTTCGCGATCTTCGTGTACGTACACTTCGGAACGCACTTTTTGCAAGACCTCTTCGGCCTTCTTTAGGGCGTGCTGAGCCTTATGATCGGGAAGTAAAATGGCAAATTCTTCGCCGCCAATTCTTGCGACGAGATCCGAGTCGCGGTGAAAGATCTTCTTTAACGTGCCTACGAGTTCTTGTAAGACGTAATCTCCCACTTGGTGCCCGTAGGTGTCGTTGATGCGTTTGAAGTGATCGATATCCACGAGCAACATTGAGATATTTTGATCAGAAGCTTGGCACATCTTCCAGTACTGCGTGCAATATTCGTCAAACGTTTTTCGGTTAAAGGCCTGGGTGAGATGATCGACTCTTGCGACGTTTTGTGCGTCGCCAAGTTGTTTCTTTACCACGTTCAAGTTTTGACGAATGGTTTTCATTCGGGTATTTCGGCGTTTGTCTTTTTTGAATTGCTTCTCAATGTAAAAATCTATGAATTTGCGTGACTCGGTCTTGAGTGCAGGAATCGAGTTGCTCTCAACCGCCTCTTTGAGATCATCCAGGCTTTGTCT
>JBGSQJ010000035.1:0-12178 GCA_041738165.1 Bdellovibrionales bacterium | reverse complement strand
TCCCTCCGCATATTTTCTTGGACAGTGGCTATAAAAAGAAAAAAAATGCGGTACAAATACTTCAGGCTCTCTTGGGTATCGAATCTGAATCTGCGGACGGAACGAGGTAGTTATGTGGGATCTTAAAAAATCAATAGTCATCATTCTCGCCATTTCTTGCCAGAGCGCATTCTCGACCCTCAAAGAGCCCACCATTGTGGGTAAAAAGGTGCATCTGGGTTCGGCTAAGCGCGCTATCGAGCATGTCCTTAGCGGTGCAAAGCTCGTTGAGCAGAGCCGTTTTGTTAAAGAAGCATTAGAGAATACTGACGGTGTGCCAATGGCAACTCTCGGACAATTCAATTTTTCAGAAGATAAAATTATGGATGTTGCGGTTTACGTTTACAGCAAAAAACTGGGCAAGACTTTTTTCTATATGGTGCTCTCTGGACCAAACGGTTACAAAGCTTTGCCCGTTACCATATTGGGGCGAGAGGCTTCGAAGTTAGTGAATATTTCGGACTATATAACCACGTTCACTGATCCAAAAGGGGCAAGTAGTTTACAATATGAAGACGCCCTAGCTCGAACCATTCAGAAATTTCAATATCAAAAAGGTCGCGGCGTTGTGGAAGTCCCGACCACTGAGTCGCCAAACGAATAGAATTTTTAGTTAACTAAGCGGCGGTGCTGGGGCCTGAGCCTGCGTAAGGCAAAAGAGAACTCTTACGTTCATTTTCTTGAATGGCGAATGACGTCGCAAGCACTAAGCAGACGGCCAACGGATCGAACACAATCACAAACAAAATAATCAACCAAATGGCCACTTTATCTGTATTGGCGTTGAGCAATTCGGCGACGTAAATGACTGGGCCAATTTCCATTTGATAAGACAGCTTTTTTAAATTCTCGTTTCTGAGTTTCACCTGTACGCCAAGAGCTTGCTGTTCAAGCTGCTGCAAGACGGGCTCGAGTTCTTTTTGTGTGTCTAGGCGGCGAGTGATTCGGTTGGCCGGAATCTTGTCGAGAGTTTCTTGAATGCGGGCTTTCTCAATGTCGACTTTGCGTCCTTGTTCTTCGAGATAATTGATTTTGACCATAGTGTTTTTCAGTACAGCCGACGTGTTTTGGAATGCAAATGAAAGATAGCCAAATATTCCCATGCTGGTGATGCACATCAAAATAGCCACAGCCATTGAGAGGTATAATTTCATGATTCCGTTTAGCTCTTTCCAAGATCTATGTAAAAAGCTGGCCGACACCAATTTCGCCAACTCTAGCGCGCCGGCCATTATTCCCACGGCCAGAGGCGCTCCTGAGAAAAGTTTGGTAAGACCCATAATCGAAAACGTGGCGCCCGTGACCGAGATGATCAGCGCAGAGATTCCAAGCACGATAATGAAGGCTTTGTTCATAGCTCTCAATTGATCGGTACAAAGCCTAAAGACCTAAACGCAAACTAGACCTATGTCGTGGCTCTATTTCTCTCGTTCTATAGTGATACTTTTAATGGTCACGTCGGTGACGGGTTTATCACCGGCTTTGGTTTTGGTTTTTGAGATTTCCATAACCACATCCATGCCTTCAATCACTTCGCCAAAAATGGTGTGTTTGCCATCGAGCCAAGGTGTGGCGGCCACAGTCACGAAAAACTGCGAGCCATTGGTGCCTTTGCCGTCAGGACCAGGCCCCGCATTGGCCATTGAAAGTAGTCCAGCTTTGGTGTGTTTCAGTTCGGGATGAATTTCATCTGCAAAACTGTACCCGGGGTCTCCGGTCCCGGTGCCAATGGGGTCTCCACCTTGAATCATAAATCCAGGGATAACTCGGTGAAAAATAGTTCCGCTATAGAGCGGTTTGGTTTCTTTTTTGCCTGTTTTTGGATGAGTCCATTCTTTTGACCCGTCAGCCAAGCCGGCAAAATTTTCAACAGTGATTGGTGCTTGATCGGCAAACAATTTGGCTTTGAATTTCCCCATTGAAGTATCGAAAGTTGCGAACATTGGCTTTCCCTTCTTGTTGAGTTTTGAATCGATCTTTGATTCTGCTTTAGTTTCAGATTTTTTTTCTTGAGTCTTTTCGGCCTTTTTTTCAGCAGAAGAGGCCGTATTTGCAATCCCGAAACAGCCAACGAATAAGAGCAGGGCAAGGCTGCGAACCATCATATGTGTAGCTCCTTCAATCAAGTGGCCTCTTTCATACTTGATAGAGAGACAAAATGTCACGAGCCAGAGTCAAATTTATGGTCATTGTGTCTCGCATTAGAGTCCAGCAGCGCTTCTGAAGCCCTCGAGACTGGCCGGCCATTTGCTCTATAGAGGGCTGTTTGTTAACCGCTAAGGAGAATACAAATGAGCAAAGCTATCCCCCAAATTCAAAAGTACATGACATTTGTGCCTAAGAGCATTGGCTCTGACCGCCCACTTCAGCTCGCGCTCGACTTGATGCAAGAAATGCGCGTTCGTCACCTACCTGTTTTAAAGGCCGGAAAATTAGTAGGAATACTCACTGATCGAGATGTGAATCTTGTGCTTCAATTCAACGATGTCGACCCTAAAACGATGACGGTTGAAGAGGCTTACACGCCAGATCCGTATTTTACCTCTCCAGATGCTCCCCTCAATGAGGTGGCGGCGATGATGGCCGAAAAAAAGTATGGCTGCGCCATCGTGGTCGACAACGACAAGCTAGTTGGAATATTCACTGAAGTGGATGCACTCAAGGCGCTTGCCGACTTGCTTGAGACCCGACTAAAATAGTCATGTGAGGTTACAATTTCTTGGTGCTGCAAGGACGGTGACTGGTAGCCGTACAGCGCTTTTTCACCGCGGTGATCGGATACTTGTGGATTGTGGAATGTTTCACGGCCCTAAGGTTGTTCGCGCCAAGAATTGGGCTGCGTTCGAAGACGCAGAAGAAACCGACGCCGTTGTTCTTACCCATGCACATATTGATCATTCGGGTCTTTTGCCTAAATTTGTAAAAGAGGGGTTTGCCGGCCCGATCTACAGTTCAGAAGCCACTTATGACTTGTGCCGAATCATGCTGATTGATTCCGCCTATCTTCAAGAAGAAGACGCTCGCTACGCTAATAAGTCGGGGCATTCGCGTCACAAACCAGCTCTCCCCTTGTACACCACAGAGGATGCCCATCGAGCTTTGAAACTTTTCAAACCCGTCAAACAAGACACATGGCACAAGTTATCGTCAGACCTTTCTTTTCGCCTCACGCGTTCGGGGCATATTTTGGGCTCAAGTTTTGTTGAGTTTTCGAGCGCCAATGGCAACGGTCAGAGTTCAGTTTTATTCTCAGGCGATTTGGGGAGTGGTCGCTCTTCGATCTTGCGCCCGCCGGTTCAAGGACTCGAGGCTGATGTGTTGATACTCGAGTCGACCTATGGAGATCGCATTCAACCCAAGGAGCCAGTTGGGGGGCAATTGGCTGGCATTGTAAATCGCGTATTTAAGAGGGGCGGAGTGGTCGTTATTCCTGCATTTGCGGTTGGCCGCACGCAAGAGATTCTCTTTCATATGCAGCAGCTGAAATCGAGTGGGTTGATTCCAGATGTTCCAGTTTTCGTTGATAGTCCAATGGCCAATCAGGTCACCGACTTGTTTTTGCGCCACCCTGAAGAACACTTGCCGGTCAGTGAAGGATCAAATATTCAGGCTCCCATTGATGCAGATTGTTTTGAGCCTATTGTTGATGTGGAACAATCAAAGGCGCTCAATGCTAAGTCGGGCCCAATGGTGATCATTTCTGCAGCGGGAATGCTCAATGGTGGGCGGGTTATGCATCATCTAAAAACTCGTCTTCCTGACGAGAGAAACGCCCTTTTGTTTGTCGGGTATCAAGCGGCCGAGACCAAAGGGCGACTTCTTCAAGACGGTATAAAAACCATTCGCATTCATCATCAAGAGATTCCCGTTCGTGCCGAGGTGGTAACGATTGAAGGAATGTCGGCGCACGCCGATCAATCCGAGCTAATCGACTGGGTTAAAAGACTACGTAATCCACCCAAGCGAGTGTTTATCAATCACGGGGACGACCTTGGCCCCGAAGTGTTGGCCGCAAAGCTTCGAGACGAGCGCCTTCGGGTTGATGTGCCCTATGAAAGTGAGGAGTTTGATTTATGAAAGGATTTCCGATGATCGTGCTAACCGGCGGCCCTGGGGCTGGCAAAACAGCCGTGCTAGAAATGCTTCGCCGGATTGTGTGCCCGCACGTGGCGATGCTGCCTGAGTCAGCGGGGATTTTGTTTGGTGGTGGCTTTTGGAGACTGAGTTCAAATACCGCTCGCAAAGCCGCACAGAGGTCAATTTTTCATGTGCAAGAGCAGCTTGAAGTTATGGCGAGCGAAGAGTCACTTTTTAAGTCGGCGGTTTGCGACCGTGGCACTCTCGATGGAATCGCCTACTGGCCAGGTGACGTCGAAAATTTTTTGACGGATTTAAAGGTGGATCGGGAAAAGGAGCTTAACAAATACGACATGGTTATTCATCTCAAGGTGCCCGCAAAAGAAGCCTACACCTTGGCTAACCCGCTGAGAACCGAGACCCATGACCAAGCTTTGGCGGTCGATTTGAAGATTGAAAAGGCGTGGTCAGGTCATCCAAAGCGAGTGTTCGTAAACCACACCAACCGATTTCGTCATAAGGCGGATGAAGCCATTGGGCTCATCTTGAAGGAACTACCTGTGTGTTGCCCTCAATGCAGGGTCAATCAATAGCGCCTTTTCTCCGCCAGCTCGTAGTTTTTGAAATTATTTTCAGGACTTAGGCATTCTATTGATGCCTTGCATTAGTCGTGTTAGCCAGGTGTTTTGCTTGAGGAGGGTCTTTGTCTATGCGGCTATGGCTACAGTTGCTCGTATTGGGATTGGCGTTTTGGGGTTCGTTTTCGCACGCTACTGAAGAGGCCACCAAAAAGGGTTCAGACAACAAAAATGCGGCGAAATGTGAAGAAGCTCTGAGCGAGGGATCAGTTATCCCTGGTGCGCTTGAACTCATAGATCCGGCGCTGCTTGAACAGCCCGAAATCGTTTTTGCAGACTACGAAAAAAATCACCGTGATGGCATCGGCGGCCGAGGCTTTATGGGCGCAGCCCTTCCTAATACTCCTGAAAACGCCGAAGTGGCGTTGAAGCATGGAATGATCTATTGGGGGCTTAAAATCAATTTGATCCCAACACTAGAAGAAGCCATTCAGCATCGCTTAGACACAAGAGCTTTTAGAGAAAAAAAGAACGCACTTCTTAGTGATCCGGCGATGCAATCTGTTTACATTTTGGGTAGTGAATCTGAACTTGGTTTAAAGTTCGCAGAAGGCGAAGGCAAAGACTCAAGGGAACTTGCTATTGATCCCAAGATGGCTTCGGATCTGCTTGATCGCGGCGCTTATAGAATTGATGAATTCGGGAACCCAACGTTTATTAGCCCCGAACAGCTTCGCCGTAGAATCAGCGTTAATGGACTTAAATACCACAACGTGGTCGAGATGCCGGGTTCATTTGGTTATAATTCCATCACTCAATCGGGATGGATGGCGCTTAACCCGCATGGGATACATGACTACAACAGTTTTAAAGATCGAAGCTCAGCTAAAAAGTTAAAACGATTGGCCATGACTCTTGTGGAGCGAGGTTTCACTATTCGCTTTAATCGTGACTACCGGCTGGCACTGGATTTGTTGAAAAATCAGGTGCGCACTTACCGTGAAAACGATGAACGCAAAGAATATAAAGTCGAGCAGAATAGGTACCAAGAAGAGAGCCTCTACAACACGGCACTAGCGCGGCTCGAATCGGGGCGTGGTTATATGGCTGGAGTTTATTCGCCAAGCGGTGAACTTTTGGCTGGCGAAATCGGTTTTCGCAATGGCAATCATCTTTATGGCGACTCAGTTTTTTATCCACCTGGAGTTTACTTTCGTGAGCAAGATGGATTTGACGACATTGATCTAGCAAAAGTCGCAGCTCTTGCGCTTTTTGAAGTGATGGCGGCTGAAGGTATGCCGTACACCGATCCTGGGATGATTTCGGCTTATACGGCTTCATTGGGCGCTGAAAATGTCGACTTCGCGGATTATCGGCAAAAAATTCTCTCTGGCCCAAGCCAAAAAATCGAGCTACCAGCGATTTGGGATCCCCGTCCGACGGATCATTTGGATCAAACTTTTTTAGATTTGTCGCGCAAGCGCAGTCAGGGCCTAGGAAATGTCATAGCTCTTAGCCGTTTGCCCTTGGTGGATTCTGGAGCGCTCGAAGTGGCTTCAAAATACTCGATCCAGCGTGTGCGCTTGCGCTTGAGCTTCGTAAAAACTCCAGATGAAGCTTATCAGTTGGCTTCGAGTGTAACAAACTACAACGATATGCCGCTGTTTGTTGTGACTTCTGAAGAGCCGAAAGACGGAGAGTCGACAAAAGACTTTCTTTTGCGAGTTGCAAGCTCAAGCGTCAGGGTGCTGCACATTAAAACTTCGAAGTATCCAGACTCTTTCAGAGAAGTAAAATGGACCGACGTGGTCAAGCTTATGGATTTGAGCCTCGAAGGGGTTGATCCGTTGGGACCACTTGAGCCAGTGAGCCCAAATCAATTGGATCTCACCATTGAAGCTTGGGGAATGGCTAAATAAACCCCTCAAGAGCGCCGCGATCTATTTTGTGATTGGCGTTGTAGGGCATAAGTTCAATTCGGCGGATTTCGGCAGGAATCATGTAGTAGGGCAGAGCGGTTCCTAGGTGTAGGCGAATCTGCTCTTCAACCGCTGGCCAATCGCTTGCGCCATAGTCACTCGTCAGTTCAACAAAACTCACGAGTTTTTTTACGACTCCGGCCCGCTTAAGCCCAATGGTCGCCGCGGTTTTGACGAATTCAAGCCCACTCAGGACACTGTCGATCTCATCGAGCTCAATTCGATAACCATGCAGTTTAATTTGACTGTCGATACGGCCCTTGCAAAAAACCAAACCATCTTGATGAAAGCCAATGTCTCCGGTTTTGTAGAGCCGGCCCTCGAGTGTGTTTTCAAAGCGAGAGGCATTGAGATCGGCTCGATTGAGGTATCCTGGTGAAACGTTTTTGCCGATGATCAACAGTTCACCTTCGGAGAGTTTGTCGTTTGTAAGAGTTGGCATGGTCACGCCGGGTTTCACACGCCCGATGGGCAATAGGGGGTACTTATCTACAGTTTCTTTATCAAGATGAATCAGCGTGGTTATGACTGTGGCCTCGGTGGGGCCGTAGGCATTCCATAGCTGACCGTCAGCGAACTTTCGCCAAAATCGTTTTACGAGTTCGGCGTGAACAGCCTCACCCGCAACATAGAACTTTGTTAAATTTGGGAATTGGTCAGAGTTGAACCTCTGACTCGTTAAAGCCAACGACAAAAAACTCGGAGTCGATGACCAATGGGTGGGCTCAAGATCGGTGATTCGTTTGCGAAAGGCCTGCTCACTTTCGAGTTCAGCAGGCCCATTCAATACCAAAGTTGAACCCTTTGACATTGTGGCGATCACATCAAAAAGCGAAACGTCGAATGAAAACGAGCACTGATTGAGCAACACGTCAGCATTTGAAAACGAAAAGTCCGGCCCCTGAACCCAGGTAGCGAGATCGACCACATTGGCTCTTGTGATTTGCACGCCCTTTGGTTCGCCCGTGCTTCCAGAAGTGAAAATGATATAGGCGAGGTCTTCTGCAATCTCTTGAGGGTGAGGTGAGAGTGGTGTGGCGTCTACGGTCATTGACTTTAAAGCATCAACCTTAGAGCCGGCAGCCTCGATCTTTATTTTTACACCTGCGATTTCGACAATTCTTTGAACTCGAGAGTCAGGCATCAATCGGTCGACGGGTATGTAGGGGATCCGAAGAAAGTAGCAAGCCAAAATACCAGTCACCATCGAGCACTCTTTGTGACCGTAAATAAGAACGGGAGATTTAGGATCGACTTTTAGCGACTGAATTTGTACGCAAAGTTCTTGAACCTCGCGAGAGAGATCGGCCCATGTGAGACGGCGGTCTGTGCCGACCAACGCCACCTTATCGTGATCTTTTTGAAGGTCTAAAAACTGATTTTTTTCAAAATCAAAGCGCATAACATCAAGGTCTAAAGGGTAATCCACTAAAGATCAAGAGTGCGAGAGCGGCAAAATGAAGCATGATCAACCTAGAAAGCCAAACAAAGGCGGGAGAATTGATTTCTCTTCCAGAGCGTTTGAGCCAGTACAAAAAGGCGTTGTGAACCATCGAGTAAAGACCAAACAGCGCGCCACTCAGTAGAAAGTTCTTGTGAGGGCCATTCCACAGCCCCATTAGAAAAAAGGTCAAAAACAGCGCCAAACTCTGGCGCGCAAGGGCTGACTTTCCTACCACCGGGAACTTGTGGCTGAGTCGATAAAGGGGCTTGAAAAAATAGTCTCTGAGCCAGTCTCCAAGGGAAATATGAAAGCGCCGCCAAAAATCCTGAGGGTTTTGCGACAGCCAGGGTTTGTTAAAGTTCATAGGAAGGTCTATGCCCAATAGCCGTGAAAACCCAATGGCCATTGCCGAGTAACCCGCGAAATCGAAGTAGAGGTAGACGGGGTAGCCATAAAAAGCGGCCACCCACTCTTGGGCCCTGTGAAGCTCGAGCGGGACCACGGTTCGATCGAGCCACTCGGCAATGATAAATTTAAACAGCAGCCCGACTGCCAGCAGATGAAATCCAGAAACATCTAATTTCGTTTGGTTCCAACTCTCTTCGATAGATTTTCTAAAACGCCCGAGCCGATCAATAGGGCCGGCCAAAATAGCGGGAAAATAAAAAACAAAGAAAAAGTAGTCTTTGAACTTTAGATCTTTGAGTAAGTCTTTATCCATAAACAAGTGAAAGGCTCTGAAGGTCACATAAGAGAGCCCCCAAAACTGAATTTCGGTAGTTTTGCCCTTAAGTAAAAGCGGCAAAAGTAAAAGCGCGCCTTGAAGGTAACCCCAGTTTGGCTTTTGTCTTCGCCACTGTAGCACCGTGTAAAACCAAAATGCTGCGAACAGAAGAGGGATAGGCTGCGGAAATAAAAACAAAAGATAGGCGAGGTTCAAGACCATCAAAAGGGTCAACCAAGTGGTTTTAGATTTTAGCAAAGGCTTTGTGAGCCTGACCACTAAGGCCGCCGGAATCAAAAATACAAAAAATTCGAGACTAGAGAAGGGAACCCAGCGAAACCAAAACCAACTCTGCACCTCAGGTACGGCGAGAAGCGCTCCAAATAAAAGAGTGAGCCCTACATACACCAATCAAAACTCCTGATAGATAAACGGTCGGTTCGAATTGAGCTGGGGTACGTGGTAATAAAACCAAATCCATCCAAGTGCCAAAAAGAAATAAATCACAAAGCGAAGTAAATAGTTTAGCGCTTGCACTCGATCTCCTCGAGGCGAACCATAGCCGAATCGGTGAAGTGTTGATTGTCAGAGAGAAGTGAGAGATCGAAGGGCTCAACAAAATAATCTGTAAACAGGTGACCGTCATTTTCGAGATTGGTTTTGATCTTTTCAAAAAGTCGATCATAGGGTTCAAGCTGGGTGTAAAGGCGACGATGAATGGGCTGCACGACAAAATGAGCTTTGATCGAGTGCTCTTTTAAAAAACGACTTAAGCTAAGCAGATCTTTGTATTCTCTCTCATAAGGGTCAAGCGTGCTGGCGTTTAGAGGTAATTTTTTGCCTTGTAACTTTTCAAACACATGCTCTTTGACTCCATAAGGATTGCCCGATCCCTCGCGAAGATCTATGTCGAGCCAGCGGTGAACAAGCTCGACCCAAGGTGTGTCTTTCTTCTCGATCGAACTCCAATCGAGAGTCAGTTGAGTGGTTGAAAAATCTGGGCGTTTCTCATTTAAATTTTTCGCTAAGAACGGAAACCGAAGTAAGAGCCAATCCGGGTAAAGACCAGTGAGTTCATCGCGCTTGTTGCGTGCTGCCCTTGTAAGCGCTCCAGAAACCACTTGCGGCGTGGCCGGGTCAGCAGCCATCTCTAAAACCTGCCGGGCTCTGAGGTTACGCAAAAGCTCAGAGCTGGGGGTCCCTCTTTCGACAAACCAGATGGGCGAGAGAATCACGGTGATGCGGCTTTGCGCGCCGAGGCTTCTTCTAACTTCGTTGAGTGCGAGCAAAATCGATAGCGATTGAAAGCCCGCCCGGCCCACCGTCAAAACTGGTTTGTGGCAATGCTTGGGGTAGAATCTTTGAAAGGCGGTTTCACTTGTTGAGGTCAACTCGCTTGAACCAAAGACCACAAGCTCACCTATCTGCAGAAAATGACTGAGCGACACCCAGGCTTGCCAAGGGTAATCGATGGGACTTGCAAAATGTTGACCCGCTGGGAGCGTCGCTTGTTTAGGAAGCTCGAGATGTGGGCGCGGCGAAAAACTTTGAGATGCAAACACCGCACTGATTGAGGCGAGCGCAAACATGAGCAATTCGATGAGCAGAACTTTCAAGCTTTTTTGGCCTCAGAAATGCGTTGGGCGATCATCAGAATCGTGTCAAATCCCGCTTCGTTGACGTGCTGCAAGTCGAACGTGACCCCATACTTGTTCTCGATCTCCACAACTAAATCCACAATTCCAATGGAATCGAGTATCTGAGTCGATATAAGCGATTGGTCAGGAGTTACGTCTTTAAAGGCGATTTGCTTCACTAAGACCTGAAGGTCCGTCGCCAACTGCTGAATTTCATTAGTAGACATCGCCCTCGTTTACCAAACTTCCTTTTAAGGTGCCAGGTTCCGAATCCGGGTCACGCCGCATCATTTGGGCCTTAGGGTTCAATGCCAAAGCCGTTGGCAACCCAAGGTGAGAGTAGGCCGTCCGGCCTCTGAGATTTCGCCGTGGGGGAGCTTTATCGCGACCTGAATTTCTCGCTCGCCTTTGGCAAAGGGGCCCTCAAACTCCACTTCGCCCGTGCTGATGACCACATCGCCCGCTTGCCAAAAGTAACTCACCTCGCCCGAATTGCTTATGCTGTCGAGCCTGAATGTGGAAGTGATCTCAGACCCCGAGACATCGATGACTTGCTTAATCGTCACGTTCTCAAATTCTTTGTGGTTGGATTGGCAAAGGTAGTAGAGCTGCTCGCTAGCAGATGCTGTGGGTGCGGCGCTAAGAAATGAAAAGGCAATCAAGAATATAGTGTTCATGCCTTGAGATTAGGTGAGTCGGAATGGGCATGTCAATTGGGCGCACATGTTCAGATGAGCCCAAGCAAAACGGCGCCAATTCATTAAAAATTGGCGCCTCTGGTGGAAGAGTTAGATCACCGTTGACCGGGATCTACTTGGCGACGTTGCAGTTAACGGTCACTGATCGAAACGAGCCAGATCCAGCCTTTTCATAGATTATTGCATTGAGAGCGAGTGAATTCGATGGTTCTTTGGTCCAAACGTTAGCGTTAATGAGTGCTCCGCTCTCAGGAGAAATATCGCGGTCAAGATAAAAGGCCATCATAGATTCAATGTTGCCATTGCTGGGGTTGTTATCGTTACCAATTTCACTAAATAAATCCACGGTAACTCCGATCGTGCCGTGCAGAACGTCCATCTGATTTTTCATTCCTTCTTCAGATTCTGAGTAATCTTTGCCCGGCTCTTTATTCGCCTCAAGGTAAGTTTGAAGGCTGGATTCATCTGTGGTTATGGTGTTGTCGGGAAGCACGATCACTTGCAGATTGTACTTGTCGTCAGTCGAGACCGTCTGAGTGGCCTCGCCCTTTTCTGAATCAAGTACATTTACATCGCAATTAAGTTTTGCGAAGCTGGCTTGGCTAACGATCGAGACGGCGGCTAGAGCTAGTATTTTTTTGCACACGTGAGTTCTCCTGGTAAAGGTTGAGGGTTAAATTCGAAACCCAATCTACTTGTTTGAAGGAGAATCCGCGACTCAATGCTCTGACAGTTCTCTTTGAATTCTGTCAAACGGCAAATCTAGAATTCCCCCACTAACAAACACTGGAGCAGGAATAAAAGCGGTCTCGGCTTAAATCTAGAGCCAGGCGTAAAAAGGGTCGTTCGGCTAAAAATGTGCCCAAAAACGACAGTTTAACGGTAAGCGCTCCAACCACCCCATCGTTGACGAGTGATGGGCCTAGTGTAGGGTCGGCCGTTTGACCAACAGCTTGGCCAGTCGCTCGTAATCGTCGATGCCGTCCGCGCTGTTGATGCCGT
>JBGSQJ010000010.1:0-6483 GCA_041738165.1 Bdellovibrionales bacterium | reverse complement strand
GTTCAATACAAACTTCGTGATTGGCTCTTTTCTCGCCAGCGCTACTGGGGCGAACCCTTCCCCATTGTTCATGCAGACAAAAAAACGCTCGGGGTTGGCGAAGATGAACTTCCCGTACTTTTGCCCGAAGTGGCCGATTATGAACCTACCGAAAATGGCGAGCCGCCACTAGCGAGGGTACCCGAATTTGTAAATTACACTTCAAAAGATGGCCGATCATTCAAGCGGGACACCGACACAATGCCTGGATCGGCAGGCTCGTCGTGGTACTTCCTTCGTTATACGGACCCCAAAAACTCCGGCGCGCCTTTTGATTTTGAAAAACAAAAATACTGGATGCCCGTAGATCTTTATGTGGGCGGCGCCGAGCATACGGTTGGCCATTTGCTCTATGCCCGCTTTTGGCAAAAAGTGCTTTTTGATGCAGGTCTTGTGAGCTGTGATGAGCCGTTTAAAAAATTGGCCCATCAAGGGGTCATTATGGGGCCTGATGGTCAGCGCATGTCGAAGTCTCGGGGCAATGTGGTGAACCCCGACGATGTGCGCGAAGAATACGGTTCGGATGCTCTTCGAACGTACATTTGCTTTTTGGGTCCATTTGACAAAGACAAACCCTGGTCTCCAAAAGGCATCGATGGCGTGCGCCGATTTTTAGAGCGGGTATGGCGCCTGGTCATTGACGATCAGGGCCAACCTCTGGCGGCTGATCTATCTGAGCCCAGTGACGAACTTAATCGCCTCTTGCACAAGACTATCAAAAAAGTAACCGACGATATCGAAAGCCTTGGCTTCAATACGGCCATCAGCGCCCTTATGATTTTGGTCAATGCCATCTACGCGGCTGGAGCTCGGCCGCGCAAAGTGCTTTTGCCCCTGGTGCAGATGCTCGCCCCGATGGCTCCGCACATTTCTGAGGAGCTTTGGCAGGCCCTCGGCGAGTCAGGCTTTGTATCGCTCGCCCCTTGGCCCAAATTTAGCCCTGAACTGATTGTTGACGAAGTCGTCACCCTCGCCGTTCAGGTCAACGGTAAGACGCGCGGGACCATTGAAACGGCCCCGACCGCTGACGAGGAGACCGCTAAAGCCCTAGCGCTTGACTTGAATTCAGTAAAAAACGCAGTACTTGAAAAAACTATTGTTAAATTGATCTACAAGCCCGGTAAGATCCTCAACATTATTGTCAAATAGGAGCTCGATAAAAACTATGAGCGATTGGTCGACACGCAAGTCAGCGGATCTTTACGGAATCAATTATTGGGGCGCCGGTTTTTTTGGCATCAATGAAGACGGCCACGTCGAAGTGAGGCCAAGCGGACTCCAAGGCCAAAAACTTGATCTTTATGGGTTAGTTCAAGATTTGCTCGAGCGAGGAATCCGAATGCCCATTTTGCTTCGCTTTCCCGACATTATAAAATCTCGCCTCGAGTTGCTCTCGGGCTGTTTCTCAAAGGCCATCGAAGAGGCCAAGTACCAGGGTGTTTATCGCGGCGTTTACCCTATAAAAGTGAATCAACAGCGTCACTTGGTCGAAGAAATCTTAGATTTTGGTAGTGCTCACAATTTCGGATTAGAAGCGGGCAGCAAACCCGAGCTCCTGATCACCTTAGCCCATCTCGACACGCCCGGAGCCCTCATTGTCTGCAACGGCTTTAAAGACCTTGAATATATTGAAATGGCGCTGATCTCTCAAAAGCTGGGGCGCAACACCATCATCGTCGTTGATCGATATTCAGAATTGCCGATGATCATTACGGCGGCTAAAAAATTGTCCATTCGGCCCAAGATTGGGTTCAGGGCCAAGCTCAATACCCCCTCCAGTGGACGCTGGGCTGAGACTTCAGGCTCCAGATCAAAATTCGGGCTCACGCCCTCAGAGATAGTTCGCGGCGTCGAATTGCTGCGGAGCGAACAAATGCTTGATTGCTTGCAACTGATCCATTTTCACATTGGCTCGCAAATTCCTAGTATTCAGGCGATCAAAGCGGCCATAAAAGAAGGCGCTAGGTTTTTCACTGAGATCTATGCGATGGGAGCTGCACTTAAATACATCGACGTGGGCGGAGGCCTAGGCGTCGACTATGACGGCTCAGGTCGGTCTGATAGCTCGACAAACTACAGTGAGCAAGAGTACGCCAACGACATAGTCGCCGTTTTGCAATCTATCTGTGACGAAAAAAAGGTTCCTCACCCGGATATCATTTCTGAGTCTGGGCGAGCGCTCGTCGCTCACTCGACGGCGCTTGTTTTCGATGTGCTTGGCAACAACGAAGTCGAGCTCAATAGCATGAATATCGACAACGTCGAAAAAGAATCCCAACTGGTCAAAGACCTTTGGGATATTTATCGCTCAGTCAACAAAGACAACATCAACGAATACTTCAACGATCTGATCGAAAAAAAGCGCGACACCCTTCAGCTTTTCACCTACGGCGTTTTGTCACTGGCGCAAAGGGCAAAGGCCGAAGATCTCTTTCGCGCCATCGCGACTAAAATTGTATCACTTGCGCGCGAGAACTCGGAGCTCGAAGATATTCGCTACACGCTCGAGCAAGAACTCTCAGACACGTATTTTTGTAATTTTTCGGTTTTTCAATCTCTCCCCGACTCTTGGGCGCTTGATCAGCTCTTCCCGATTATGCCGATCCATAGGCTGAGCGAAAGACCCGAGCGAAGGGCCATTCTGGTCGACCTCACTTGCGATTCTGACGGTCACATTTCTCGTTTTATCGACACCGACACGGGGGGCGAGCAAAAGTACCTAGAAGTGCACGGATTAAATCATGGGCAACCCTATTACCTGGGTGCCTTTTTGACTGGAGCCTATCAAGAGATCCTAGGTGATCTGCATAATTTATTTGGCGACACAGATGCCGTTCATATTTCGCTGACTGAATCTGGGTACCAAATTGATCACGTGGTTGAAGGCGACGACGTTAAAGAAGTGCTTCAATACGTCGAATATCATCGATCCGAGCTGCTCGAGAGAGTTCGAAAAGCCACCGAGTCGAGCATTCTCAAAGGTTCGCTCTCAAGGCCCGAGGCCCGGCTGCTTCTTGAACTTTATGAACGCGGACTCTCAAGCTACACCTACTTAACTGAAGAGAGCGCAATGCCGTTCTTACCTCAAAAGGAGATTCAAGATGGCACAAATGGGACCCATCAGCCAATTCATCGATAAAAACTACCGCCACTTCAACGCCGCCGCACTCAAAGATGCGGCCATTGGCTACAAAGAGCACGTCGAGAAAAAGGGCCGAATGTTTGTCACATTGGCAGGGGCTATGAGTTCGGCCGAACTTGGAGTGTCACTTGCCGAAATGATTCGTCAAGATAAGGTACATGGCATTTCTTGCACCGGCGCCAACCTCGAAGAAGACATTTTTAATTTAGTCGCTCACGAAGATTATGTTCGCATTCCCAACTGGCGAGAACTTTCGCCCGATGACGAAATGGAGCTTTTGAGTCGACATTTAAACCGCGTGACCGACACCTGCATTCCCGAAGAGCAGGCGATTCGCCGAATTGAAAAACACATTTTAGGCAAATGGCAATCGGCATCGAAAGAGGGTAAGAGCTACTTTCCCCACGAGTATTTCTATCAATTACTAAGAGAGGGCCTGCTCGAGAAATCCTACCAGATTGACCCGAAGAACTCGTGGATGCTCGCCGCAAGCGAAAAGAACCTGCCTATTTTTGTACCTGGATGGGAAGATTCCACGCTCGGCAATATATTTTCGTCGCACTTGATGAGTGGCGAGATCAAAAAAGAGTGTTTGAAGTACGGTGTGGAGTACATGGTCGAGCTCGCCGGCTGGTATCAGAAAAATGAATGCCCACAAGGAATTGGATTTTTTCAAATCGGCGGCGGAATCGCCGGCGATTTTCCGATTTGCGTAGTTCCAATGCTCGAGCAAGACATGCAAAGGCCAACGCCCAAGTGGAGTTACTTTTGTCAGATCAGTGATTCTACGACTTCTTATGGTTCTTACTCAGGCGCTGTGCCCAATGAGAAGATCACTTGGGGCAAGCTCGACAAAACTTCTAAGAGATTTATTGTCGAAAGCGACGCCTCGATCGTGGCGCCGCTCATTTTCTCTTACGTTTTAGGCCACTAGCCTAGGTACTACCGTCCTTGAAATTGAGGCATCTGCCAAGGCTGCATCTGCCCACCATAGTTGGGTAAATCCATCGGGATTCCGGGGTTACCATTAAACTGAGGCGGTGATAGAAACTGGTTTCCAAATTGAGGATCGTATCCAGGCTCATAACCTGGCTGGTAGATATTTGGTCGACCATAAGGACCCTCATTGAATCCCGGAGGCTGAGGCGTGTAGCGATCATATTCGTATCTAGGATCCTGATACGCCCGAGGGTCAATGTAGCGTGGATCTTGGAGGTTCGGCATACCATTGTTGTACCGATCGAAATTGCCATCATTATAACCCGGGGGTTGAGGCGTGTACTGATCATAGTTCTGGTTTTGGTCTAAATAGTTTTGATTTGGATCATAGCCGTTTTGACCGTCATTGGGATCTGGCGGAAGCACAAGATCTTCACTACTTTGTTCACGTTGCCCCTGTTGGTCTTGCTGGTTACGGGCGCGATCATTGACTTGGCCAAGCTCAATTTGATCAACAAAATCCGAAAGCATCATCGCAGGGTTTTGAGCGAAATACTGACTCATTTGCTGAACGCCTTGCGCTTCCTCCCAACCGTTGGTTTTCTTCATTCCTTCAATCGCATCATTGTAATTGATAAAAAGAGTCGAGCGCCGGGCGCGGATCCCGTCGACAGATTTGACCAGCGAATCACCTTGTCTGTTGAGAATCACAAGCACACCCAAATCGTCAGTCTCTGACGTCAATAGCACTACGAATGTGCCGTCTGACATGCCTTTGACTCGAGCCACGATCGCACCTGATCGCAAATCCACCATTTGATCTGGTGCCCATTGGCCCGTCACCTGACCTTTTTGTGCACCAAGAGACACTTCTAAAGTTATCTGGTCGCCCGACAAGCTCGCACTTTCCAAATAGATTTCGGCTTGGGCCACAGATGCACCGAGCACACTAAGCGCACAAAAGGCCGCTAAGGCCATTGACTTGATCATTCGATTTCTCCCGTCGATCTTGAAACAATTACGAAGCTGTCAAAATTCAAAACAGATTCGTTTGCCTCAAGAGTCGCTTTAGTTGATTTAACAATTCAAGAGAGCTTCATACGCAAGTTCCGGGCCAGAACTTTAAACCTTGTTGCGCGTCCCACGTGCGTAGCTTAGGTGCAAACAAGACCGCTAGACATTTTGCAAAAAAAAGGCGTGCCGCTCAACACGGCACGCCCGCAAAAAGGGTGTTTGGGGGGCTAGTTATCAATTAATCTTGATACCACTGTCGACACAGCGATTGATGAACTCCGAAGAGCTCTTTAGGTATTCCTCTATCTTAGAAATGGAACCGCCCATTTCCACCAAATTAGTCCGGTACCTTTTGAGCTCAGCATGAGTGATCTCTCTTCCAAGTACCGTGGGAAGGAGAATCTCGCCAAGGTATTTTAACTTTTGAATCGGGGTCCCGACCGTATAAAGGTTATTACGAACGATAGCGCCACCATTGGCATTGAGGAAAAGTCCAACCAACCTCCTACAAGTCACATTTCCATTGGCCGCATGCTCAGTCCAAAAACTAATGCCAGCTTGGTCACCCTCTTCGCCAAAGGCGTGTCGATAGAGCCATTCGACAAAGACTCTCGTCTTAGGATTGGTGTATGTGCTTTGTGACTGAATTTCATATTTGGCGCTTTGAGCCTGCCCCTCATATAAGAGTTCTTGATTTTGCTCTGTGGAACTTGAATCCACCTGGCTAGACCCGTTACCAACAGGTGCGCACGCGCTGAGTCCAAGCCCCAATGTGAGTCCTAATCCTATAAGTATTGATTTGTTCATTTCGTCCCCCTTTAAAAGACTGTGTTTGCTACAAACCCAGAATCTCACCTAAGAGGAACTCTTTAAAATTATGTCGACGTAAAGATTGTTCAGAAGATTGACGATTCAAACATGAATGTCTCAGTTTGAGTCAATATTGGGTTTGACGCTATTTTATTTTTTGATGAAGTAGCAGTAGATATCTAAAAGTTCTTGGCCATTTTGACCCTGAACGCGCAAGAAATCACCGCTGTAAAGTCGGCCTTCATAACTCAACACGGGAGCCAGATCAGCACCATCTTCATCAACCTTCACAACCGACATTTGAAATCGACCATCAGTCGACCAGTACGAGCCACTCATGCGCAGGTCAGCCAGCTGAACCTGACCGGTGTAGGCGCGATTTTTGAGCCGCACGTCGATCAGTTCAAACCCGGTGATCAGCGGTGACGTAAGTGAGCAAATCACTTTTCCTGAGGCGGTCTCGGCGCTTGGTTTTGCAAATATGGTCACTGATAACATAGCCATCAAAACTAGACTTAGTATTTTCATTTGTGCTCCCC
>JBGSQJ010000004.1:0-2370 GCA_041738165.1 Bdellovibrionales bacterium | reverse complement strand
TAGCTCGTCTTCGAATCGTACTTTTGTTTGACCTGACTGCGCACTTTTCCGCGAATCAAATTCAAAAGCGCTTTGCGATTTTTTGAGTCATCTTGATCTTTGTACTCTTGCACCTCAACCGCCGTGTTCTCGAGCACATGCAGCTTATTGCCGCCTTCAAACTGAACCAACGCGCCCGAATTTGCGCCCGCCTCAATACGATCAGACTCAGTGAGTTCACCCGTTTTTTCAATCACTCGCCGCTCGCCATTGGCTTTGACAATAGACACTGAGCCTTCAATGACTCGAACCCGCCCAACCGACTTATCTTGCGCCTTTTGCATCCCGGGATCTTCAACTTTAACATCTGAGGCTTTAACGACCACCGGCTCTCGAGGCTCAGTTTCATTTTTGGGTGGGTTTGGGCAAGCCACAGTGGCCTGATCAAGCGGAATGCATGTGGGCCGCGCGCAGCTGCGAACTTTCGAATCTTTTGGACCACATTTTTCGGTGTAAAAGGTTACGCCTTTTTCAAAACTACAAGAATCGCAGGCTAACTTTGGGCATTCACAGGGCAGCTCTTCGGCGGCGTAAGAAAAGGACACACCGGTGCACCAGCTAAATATGAGACTCCAGATAACGTACTTCATGAGGCTAAGTATAGTCTCGAACTCATCGACAACTCAAGATGGTGTCTCATCTCGGCGCGCCAAGTTCTCACCGAGCTTGGCCCATTTTAAGAATACCGAGTAGGCGGCACCAACGGCGATTATGAACCCTGGTCGGCCATCTAAAAAGCCTCGTTTCCAGACATAAGTCTCGAAAAATTTGACCCAAGGCTTGGTCAAGAGATGAAAAAGCGAAAATGAACGACCTTTTTTTGCCAAAGCCAAAGCTCCCAAACTCGAATAGCGATTATTGGTCTCAACTTGATGCGATAGATCTCGAAACACCCAATGCAAGATCGGATTAGAAAACTGACCTACTCGATCAGCGATCACCTTTTCATGGATAACGTCTTCACTCCAAGCGGCTCGCCTGCGGTCAAAGAGCCTCACCTGCCAATCAGGATACCAACCGCCGTGGCGAATCCAGCGCCCCATATGAAAACTGAGTCTGGCAAATCGGTAGGCCGGCGCACTTGTAGCCTCGTCTTTTTCGAGCCATGCTTGGATCTCGCTTTGAAGCTCAGGGCTCAACGCCTCATCCGAATCCAAGGACAAAACCCAATCGCACTGGCTCAGCTCGGTGGCCATTTTTTTTTGCAAACCATAGCCTTGCCATTCTCTCTCAAACACGCGTGCGCCCAAGGATTTTGCAATTTCGATCGTCCCGTCTTGGCTACCGCTGTCGACCACCACTTTGTCTAAAGCAAAGGGCACCGACTCTAGGCATTGCCGAAGAGTGCTCTGAGCGTTTTTGGTAATGACTACTAGGGCTAATGACTTCATTTTTTCGTGCCTCAAGAATTGAGAATTGGGTTCAGGTTGTCAAACCCTTTCAGGTCACCTATAGTTTCCGAACCCTAATTTTGTAACTACGGAGGTACATTGTGCGTAGTTCTTTGTTGACCCTAGTCGCGGCGTTCAGTGTGGCCGGCTTAATGTTGAACCAAAGCGCAGAGGCCGCGTACTACAGCGTGCTCGACACAGGTGAAATTATGTCGTCGGGCAACTACAAGCTCGCGCCTGACCTTCAGATTCTCACCGATGACGGTGGCCTCAATTTGGGCGTTACAGGTGATATGGGAATCGACGATGAGTTTGGTCTTCGCGCGCTGGCAGGTTTTGGCAAAACTGATTTTTACTTTGGCGGAATGTTAAAGTGGGTCCCTGTCCCCGACATCGAAGGACAACCTTTGATCGGCATGAACGTGGGATTGATCTACGCCAAGGACAATGACATTCGCGATATGCTGATCCGGGCCGAGCCGATTTTAAGCAAAAAAATTAGCCTCAATGGATCGGCTCTTACGCCCTACGTGGCTTTGCCAATGAGCGTGCGACTTCGAAATTCAAGCAATCCGAAGGTTGATGAAGACACGGTGATCGCCTGGCAATTGGTTGGCGGCGCTCAGCTTCAGGTTGAGCAACTTAAGAAAGTTCAATTTATGGCTGAAGTGGGAGTCGAACTCAACGAAGCGCCTTCTTACGTCGCCGGCAGTATGATTTTCTACGTTGACGAAGAAGGTTTTGCTTTCGAATAGCGTTGAGAAAATTTAGAATTGGCCAGATATCTAAATCTATTTGCGGCAAAAAAGGGCAAATTTCATTGCCCTTTTTTTTACTTCCTAATCGGCCACGACCGTGATCGTGAATGTGGAGCGGTGATCAACTCCGTTGATGTACACGTTTGATCTGTGAGTCACAGCGCCGCTTTGTTGAAATTCAT
>JBGSQJ010000446.1:0-5059 GCA_041738165.1 Bdellovibrionales bacterium | reverse complement strand
AGCATGCTCAAACCACGGGCCGCGATCTACTCGTGGTGTTCGGAGCCGACTGGTGTTCGGCGTGCCGAAAATTCAAGGATATGATGGAAAAGGATTCAGATCGGGCGCTTTTTGAGCAGAGGTTGGTCATGGTCGAAATTGACGGAGACAAAAAGTCAGCCAGAGAACTCGCTCGAAAGCTGAGTTTAACTTACCTCGGATACCCCCAAGGTTTTCTTGTTGATCCAGAGGCATCGATAGTCAAGCAGCAGCTCTATCCATCTAGCTATCCCAGTTTGAAGTTACTGCTTGAAATTCTTTCGTTTAAAACAATAGCGACAGATGAAGACAAGCCTAAGAAAGTCGGCGATGTTGAAGTTGGAACGTTAGAGAAAGATATAGATCTATCGACGCCCTATGGACCCAATTCATTTATCTTAAATCCCAAAAACGATTCAGAGAAATACATTAACCAAGGGATTTCTGCGCTCCACGTTTTTCACTATGTCGACGGCTATCGATCTTTTAGAGAGTCAGTGAAGGCGGATCCTCAATCGGTTTTGGCGCGAGTTGGTATGGTCATCGCGATAGCTCAAATTGATTCTGGATCAAGCGCCCGGTTTTTTGTGGATTCCGCATTTCGTAAAATCGAAGAAATCAAATCACAGCGTAAATTGACCGAAATTGAAATGGCTTGGGTCGATTTTGCGAAATCTTATTGGGTCGCGGTGACTTCCGTTTACGTCAGAAAATCCGGCGAAAAAGTGTTGGGCATGCTTGAGGCCATTGAAAACGTGATGGCTGTGAATAGGGAATATAGATGGGTTCACCTTGGTGCTCTGGCTGGCGGCAAATGAAATTGGGCCTGAACTGTTGCTAGAGGTCTATCAAAAAATACTGACGGCGCACCCGAATCACATTGGATCCCTTCATTATCTAACCCATCTGAGTGAAGATCAAAATAAGACTCGAGATGCTGAGACCTACGCTCATAGGCTTGCGGAATTAGTTCCCAACTCAGCGCATGCGCAGCACATGCTGGGTCACACCTTGCCTCAAATGGGGCGCTGGGATGAAGCCTTAAAGCAATTTGAAAAGGCGCATGACATTCATTTGCAATGGGCTGAGAAGAATGGTTTTGAGCCCAATCAAGATTGGCATTTCTCACACAACTTGGATTTAATGGCGGCTGCGCATTTGGCGTTAGGAAACTTCGAGAAAGCACGCGACAATTGGCATGCGGCATCGGCATTTGATCACAGGGCCAAAATTCATTTTTTTGAGATGTATGTGTTGCTTTCTGATCGAAGTGCAATAGAGAAAGAGTTTGAAAGCTACAAAAAGTATTCTAAAGATTACTATGAAGAATATTTGAAGCCTTTCGAAGATGAAGTCAATATGACGCCCGAATCTGTCAGGTCTGAACTCTTAGTTCTTCCATCGGGCGATGCTGAGTTATCATTCGAAAATCTTAAGGCTCAAATGAAGTTCAATTTCATTCATCAAATAGTGAGCGATAAGAAGTTGTTGGATTCAGCCAATGACTATTTTTCGAAAATGGTAAAAGCCGGAGGGTTTGACGGTTGGAGCAATGCCTACTTAGAGCTACTGAGGTTCAAGAGAATGGCGCAGATTCTTTCGATGACCGACGTGCTTGAAGGGCTAAAGGCTCTTGAATTTGCGATTCAATCAGGAAGCCTTTGCTCGACCAAAACGCAAAACGACAGCGCAGTGCCTTGCAAATAGGTTAAAGCTATAGGTTTGAGTACAGCTGTCAAAAAACTAGTGATTGTCTCAGTCTGAGATGCGATCTGGGGCCGTCTCATCTTGATTCACGAGGCCCAATACCTGCAATAGCCTCGAGCCATGAACCAGTGGCTCAGATTTTTAGTAACCCTAGCTTGTCTAGTGTGCTCTTCCTTGAGGCTTCAGGCCGCAGAAGCCATCGCTCCCGAGGTAGGCGTAAAACTTAATCGCTCGTACTTCATTAGTTCTGAGTCCAATCAGGCGTATTGCCCCGCCAAAATCAGGCCCACGATTTTTCGAAACAGTGACTCCAAGTGGGTGCTGGAGCTCGATCCATCACAGGGATACTTATTAGATGACGAACAATCTCGAGATTTTCAAAATGGCTGCGGGTACCTTTTTAACCGTAGGGTAGAAAAAGTAAACTCAAAGATCGTCAAAATAGAGAGTCATATGTCGGCTGAGTGCGGGATCGCTCCCAAGCGCAGTATCGCCTCTATCACCACATTGAAACTCTCAGAGGTGATCATTGAATTGACCAAGGCCGGATACGTTTGCCGCTGGTCCTTGAAGTAAATGCCCTTCGAAACCCCATGAATTCCAGCCCCAGTCTCATCTGATTTTCACAACGAAGGCTTTTGACTTTCATTTTCAATAACCGGCTTATTCTCTTTGCCAATGTGCCGTGAATTCCGCTAAAAAACCTCCATACACAAATAGAACTGAATTCCAAAACCTGAGGTTAAATATGCGAATTTATAGGTATTTCACTGCGATATTAGTTGCATCCTCGCTTCAAGCGAATGCGGCTACAGAATCCGTCGCCGCACAGGGGTTTTTGGCGTCCTACGCGGGTCAGGCGTACGCCCAGTACTCAAAGGCCCTGCTCACTGCCGAACAGCTTCAGCTTGCTCTCGTTGCTTTCACTGACTCTCCTAGCCCCGAAACCCATCAAGCTGCCAAAGACGCTTGGAATGAGGCTCGGTCGGCCTATCTTCCAACTGAGGCATTTCGTTTTGCTGACGGACCTATTGACCGAGAAGGTGGCCCTGAAGGATTGATCAATTCCTGGCCGCTTGACGAAGCCGCGATTGACTATGTTTTGGGAGATTCAAAAGCGGGGATTATAAATAACCCAGATAAGTTTCCGCTGATCACAGCTGAGAAGTTGGCTGAGTGGAATCAACTCGATGGTGAAACGAGCGTGACCGCAGGCTACCACGCCATTGAATTTTTACTTTGGGGGCAAGACAACGATCCGAATGGCCCCGGCCGCCGGTCTTACCTAGATTTTTTCCCCGGAAGAGACACGAGCGCCGAACGGCGCGCGCAGTATTTGATCGCCGCCGCTGATCTACTAGTCGTCAATTTGCAAGAGGTGGCTGAGCAATGGAATCCGGCCAACCCACAAGCCTATGTGCACGAGTTTTTAGATCCGAATTCAGCTCAGTCAACGATGCTGCGGATTGTGAATGCGTTAGCTGTTTTTACAGGCGTTGAGCTGAGCGGTGAGCGTTTGTTTACGGCTTACGAAATTCAACACCAAGAAGAAGAGCAATCTTGTTTCAGCGACACCACGATGAATGACTTCAAGTACGATTTTCTGGGAGTAATGAACCTATTAAACGACAGTCCCTATGGGAATGGGTTATTGACGCTGCTTCGTTCAGCTTCAAAAGACAAGGCGACAGCTTTAGAGTCCGTCGCCCTTCGCGCCGGCGCGGCGATCCAGATCTTGACCCAATGGGGTCCGTTTGACCAAGCTATTTTGAATCCACAGGCCAGGCCAATGATACTCGATGCCCTCACTCAGCTGGAGCTACTGTCTGAAGTTTTAAAGGATTCACAAAAAATTTTGGAGAGCGCAGACTAGATGAAGCAGGTTTATGTAAACTGTTTTTATTTTGCCTTGTTATTGTGTGTCCCCGTGCTCATCGCATGGGCACAACCTCTAGCACTTGACCTGGGCGAGTGGCCTGCAGGAACTGGCACCGTTGACGATCGCTCACCCCGCGCGTTTGGTCTTCCACTTAACGGTGCGACTCGAGAAGAAGTTCGTAGGTTTAGCGTGGGCAATTCCTTTTTTAGAGACAACTGGGTGACGGCTCCATCGTCAACTCCGGCCCGAGATGGTCTGGGTCCCATCTACAACGCCGTTTCGTGCGGAGCCTGTCACAATCAAGATGGTCGTGGCATCGCCTACCGAGAGACCACATCTGGTGGGACCAAATTAGATGTCTCTGTTTTGTTTCGCCTCTCGAAATGGAACCCCGATGGGCAGCTTGTTAGTCATCCGCTCTATGGTGGTCAGCTCAATCCGTTTGGGGTGATTTCGGTGCCGGGTGAAGGGATAGTCAAAGTGCGATTCGCCGTTCGTCAGGGCCACTATCCCGACGGTTCGCCTTTTGAATTGCAAGAGCCGCTTTTTGATTTTTCTGATTTAACGTATGGGCCACTGACTGAGCACGATGCGTTCTCAGCGCGGGTGGCCCCGCAAATGATTGGGCTTGGTCTCATTGAGAATATTCCGGCAGAAAAAATTCTTGCGCTCGAAGATCTCCAAGATCATGACGGCGATGGGATTTCAGGCCGAGCAAATTGGGTGCAAAATGTGGAGACTAAAGAATTAGAACTTGGGCGCTTTGGCTGGAAGGCCAGTCAGCCCACAGTGCGGCAGCAGGTGGCCGCAGCTTTCTTAGGCGACATGGGGCTAACAACTCCTCTTTTTGTAGATGAAAATTGTTTACCTCATCAAACAGAGTGCTTGGCCTCGCCAAATGGGGGTGAGCCCGAAGTTTCCGCCTCAGTCTTAGATCAAGTTGTGGTTTATTCGAGCTTACTTTCTGTACCTAAACGCCGAGCTGCTGGCGATGACGAGATCATCAAGGGTCAGGCGCTCTTTCACAAAGTGCAGTGTGCGTCTTGCCATCAGCCTCACTTTACTACAGGTTCAAACGGTTTTGCTGAGGTTCTCAATGGCCAGACCATTTGGCCTTACTCGGATTTTTTGCTTCACGATATGGGTGAGGAACTGGCCGATCACCGACCCGATGAATTGGCGTCGGGCCGTGAGTGGCGAACACCCCCTCTTTGGGGAATTGGTTTGTTTCAGGTGGTGAGCGGGCACAACCATTTGCTTCATGATGGGCGCGCGCGTGGGGTGGAAGAGGCGGTTCTTTGGCATGGCGGCGAAGCTGAAGCTTCAAAGCGTGCATTTATGAATTTAAGTGCACTTGAGCGCCAGGCGGTCGTTCGATTTGTAAATGATTTGTAGACTAGGGGCTGTTGACGTTTTCGCGCCTTGATATTTGTGAGATAGTCCACAACCAGGGCC
>JBGSQJ010000391.1:0-2748 GCA_041738165.1 Bdellovibrionales bacterium | reverse complement strand
AACCTGGCACCTTTGGATATGGGTGGCTTTTACGTGGATGACGTTTTCGACGTTTTGTAAGATCCCGGTGACGCTTAAGAGTGGGTGCTCAGCAATGACCAGGCGAAACTCTTGATACACGTTTGGATAAAGCACCACATTGATCAAACCACTTTCATCTTCAAGAGTTAAAAAGGCAAAACCCTTGGCGGTAGGCGGGCGCTGCTGCAAGCTCATCAAGCCGGCAACGCGCACTTTGGTGCCATTGCGAAGATGTTTCAACCGATCGGCCCGTGTGTAGCCCACATGATTGCGCTGCCGAGCCTGGGCCGACCATTGCTCAAGAGCAGGCCTTAAAATTCCAATAGGGTGATGAATGGTGGAGTAACCTTGCGAGCGATACTCGCGGCACATGGCCTGCCAAGAATCCTCTTGTGGCAAAAGCGCCTGATCAGTTTGGCCGCTACTTGTCGACTCCTTTGTGAAGAGCAGGCTTTGTTTGTCTAAAGTGAGCCCTTGGATAGTCCAAAGAGCTTCGCGAGGCGAGAGCCCAAGTGAGGTGAGCGCTCCACTTGCGGCCAGTTTCATAAGCGCGGCTTTGGGCAAGTGGGTGCGGCGAATGAGCTCACTCAAATTTTCAAATGGCCCGCTCGCTTGGCGTTCACGGACCATTTGATCGATGAGCGGCTCTCGCATTCCCGAGAGCGCGCGAAAGCCGATGCGTACAGAATTCTTTTGCTCAATGGTGTAGTCCCAATCGGATCGCTGAACATCTAACTCTAAAAAACGAACGCCGTGAGTTTGTGCCTCTTGCACCAGAGATCTTGGTGAATAAAAACCCATGGGCTGCGAATTCAAAAGCGCGCAAACAAAAACATCAGGGTGATGGCACTTTAAGTAGCAACTCGCGTAGGTGAGAATGGCAAAGCTGGCGGCATGACTTTCTGGGAAGCCATACGACGCAAACCCCACGATAGTTTGATAAATTTGCTCAGCATAGGCCAGCTCTATGCCATGCGCGAGCATGCCGTTCATAAGTCGTTGCTTGAGGCCCTGCATGAGATCGTGCTTTTTCCAACTAGAAGACATAATGCGCCTGAGTTCGTCGGCTTCGCCAGGGGTAAAGCCCCCGACCGTCGAGGCGATCTGCATGATTTGCTCTTGAAAGATGGGCACTCCGCAAGTCTTTTGCAAAATAGGAATCAGATCTGGGTGAGCGTAGGTAATAGGCTCTTCGCCGTGCCGGCGTTTGACAAAAGGGTGAACCATGCCGCCTTGAATGGGGCCGGGTCTGACGATGGCCACCTCAATCACCAGGTCATAAAAATTTTCGGGGCGAAGTCTCGGGAGCAACGACATCTGTGCTCGAGATTCAATTTGAAAAGTGCCCACCGTGTCGCCTTTTTTAATCATGGCATAGGTGGGGGCATCATCATGAGGAATCGTGTAGAGGTCCAGCGCTCGCCCTTCGTGTTCACGCAGCATCTCGAAACTTTTTTTGAGCGCAGTGAGCATGCCAAGCCCGAGCACGTCGATCTTGAGCATTTTCAAAACGGTGAGATCGTCTTTGTTCCATTGAATCACATAGCGCAGATCCATAGTGGCTTTTTCGACCGGCACACATTCTGTGATGGGTCTTTTGGCGATTAAAAAACCACCGGTGTGAATACCGAGGTGGCGAGGAAAGCCTTTGAGCTCTTGACTCAAATGAATCAAAAGGCTGTAAGTTTTGGGCTCAAGTTTGTACTCTTGTGCTTTCTCGGGCGCTTCTTTGAGACGCGCTAAACCCTCGCGGCCCATGTATTTGATCATTTTATCGATTGTTGTGGTGGGGATTTGCAAAACCTTTCCCACCTCGCGAACCGCCATTCGCGTGCGATAGCAAATCACGGTGCAAACCATAGCGGCGTGCTCACTGCCATATTTTTTGTAGATGTACTGAATGACCTCTTCTCTTCGCCCACTTTCAAAATCGATGTCGATGTCAGGGGGCTCGCCTCGCTCGCGCGAGATAAAGCGTTCAAAGAGCAATTGAACTTTGGTGGGGTCTACGGCCGTCAGGCCAAGCGCATAGCAAACCACCGAGTTGGCGGCCGAACCTCGGCCTTGGTGCAAAATCCCTTTTGAGATGGCGAACTGACAAATATCCCAAAGAGTTAAAAAGTACTCTTCATAGCGAAGCTCACCAATCAAGGCCAACTCATGCGCCACCATCTGTTCGACTTTTTCACTGACTCCGCCCGGGTAGCGCCGCTTGAGACCGTCATCGACAAGCTGGCGCAAATACTTGGCGGCATCGAGGCCTAAGGGTTTTGGTATTTCGGGGTATTCGTAGCGCAGCTCTGAGAGCGAAAACTCAAGGCGCTGAGAGATGCTCAAGGTTTTGCTAATAAGATCGGGGCGATCGCTCCAGAGTTTTTCAAGATCGGGTAGAGGTTTGAGATAGCGCTCCCCATTGGCCAGCAAGCGAGTTCGGGCCTCACTCAAAGTGGTCTTATGCAAAATACAAGTGAGCACATCGTGCACACGTTTAGCCTCATGATTGGCCATAAAGGGCCGGTTGGTGGCAAAGAGTTCAAACCCCTCGTTTTGTTCGAGCTCGAGGGCCTTTTTATAAAACTGCAAAGACTCCCAGCTGAGGTCTTTCCAGACGGGCAGGTAGATTCGATCATGAAAAATATGGCGCAGCTGAAAGAGCTTCTCGTCTTGCCAAGGCGGCAAGACAAAGGCCATGAGATCGTCGGCATAGGTTTCAAGAGTTCTGAGTGT
>JBGSQJ010000373.1:0-4794 GCA_041738165.1 Bdellovibrionales bacterium | reverse complement strand
GATTATGCGAAGATTCAAAACCGAGTTTTGCAAAATTTGAGATTTCATATTTTTCTAATCCGACCTCTGCGAGCTGACTTTCGATCTCGGCAAACATTTCAACTTGAGTGTCTTCGCTTGGTCGATTGAGGCTCATGGGGTGGCCACTAGGCACTGTGAGACAATAGGCACTCAGGTGATTGGGGGCGTAGCTGCGAACCTCTTTTAAATCTTGCCTTAACTCAGCAAGAGTTTGCGAAGGCAGTGCAAACAGTAAATCAAATGAGTAGTTGAGTTTATAGCGAGCCAAAAGGTCGAGCGTGCTGCGCGTATCGGCTTGGCTGTGTTTTCTTCCACAGTCACTCAGCAGACGATCATTGAACGTCTGCGCACCAACGCTAAATCGATTGATTCCCGCCTTTAAATAGATGTTCAGTTTATTTTCATCAATTGTCGCAGGGTTGATTTCAATTGTGGCTTCTGTAGCTGGACCAATCGCAAGGCCCTGATTTGCAAGTTCATCACAAATCGATACAATATGCTCTGGCGACAGAAGGCTAGGTGTTCCTCCACCAAAATAGAGAGAATAAAGTGAGGATTCAGACCAAAGATGTCGCCGTGATCTGATTTCGCCAAGCACCTGCTTCACATATTGGTCTGCGGGCAAGATTTCGTTTTGCTCAAAAGTGGTGAAATCACAATATCGGCAGCGCTGCAAACAGTAGGGAATGTGAACATAAACCGCTAAAGCCATGGTAGGTTAATAAGGGATGCTCAAGAAATATCAACTGAAAAACGGATTGAATTTCATTCTCGTCGAAAGTCGCAAGAGCCCTGTGCTTTCAATACAGATGTGGGTGAAAACGGGATCGGCCGACGAGCGCAAGGGCGAAGAGGGTTTAAGTCACTTTATAGAACATTTGGTCTTCAAGGGCACACGTAAGTTTGGTGTAGGACAAATCGCCTCTAGTGTAGAAGGGGCTGGTGGCGAGCTCAACGCCTACACGTCGTTTGATCAAACCGTCTTTTACGTAACTATTTCAAAAGAATTTCAGCGCGTCGGTCTTGAGGTTATTTCTGAAATGATGGGGTTTCCGAACTTTGACCCCAAAGAGATCGACAACGAAAGAGAAGTCGTTATTGAAGAGATCAAAAGGTCCGAAGACAGCTCGCATCGTCAGGCTAGCCGACTGCTCTTTTCGACGATGTACAAAGGCCATCCGTATGCGGTGCCGGTGATAGGTTATAAGAAAAATATTCGAACCGTGTCAGCTAAGAAGATTCGTGAATTTTATGCTGGCCGGTACACGCCAAAAAATATGACTTTGCTTATCGTTGGCGACTTCAAGGCAAATGAAATGCGTCAGCTGGCCTCAACCTACTTTTCGCAGCTCAAGCCAACGGTTCTAAAAAAACCATCAAAGCGAAAGGCAATCACGATCAAATCCAAGCCGGGTTTGGTGTTAAAGGCGGCGCCTTTTAATGAAACCATGATTCACTTGGCTTTTCGAATTCCAAAAGCCACTCATAAAGATATTGCAGCCATCGAAGTTTTTGCTTTGGTTCTTGGGCAAGGCGAAAGCTCTAGGCTCAATCGCAGATTGCGTTTAAAAGAATCGCTAGTGAACTATGCCGGGGCGAGCGCGTTTGTTTCTAAAGATCCAGGTTTCTTAGCCGTTTCGATGTCTCTGGCCGAGGCCGATTTGGATCGGGCCCTTGTGGCGTTTTCGGATGAGTTGGTGCAAAGCCTTGTTCGCGCGCCCAGCGAAGAGGAATTTTTAAAGGCGGTGACCAATTTGTCGAGTGAGCAACTCTACCAAATGGAAACAGTAGATGGGCTCGCTCGAAATTATGGGCAAAATCAAGACTTATTCTCAGACCCATTGCACTTTCGAAAGTTTCTAAAGGAAGTTCAAAAGCTAACTCCGCAAGCGATGATCAAGACCGTGCGCAAGTATTTACGCTCTAGAGATTTCAACGTGGTGATGATGACTAAAGAAGTCAGCCCAAAGCTTGAAATCAAAATGAACACTTGGGTTAAAAAACTGCAAAAAGATTTGCAGGGCGCCAAGCATAAAGAGATCAAAGCCGATAATAAGCGCCTACGTAAACTCAATATTATGGCCCCGGCCAAACTGGAATTCTCGGCAAAGCTGTCACGAGATTTAATCAAAGGTAGCGTCGTTGCGATCTCAAGGCCTTCTTTCGAAACGCCCGTGATGAGCGTGCGCGCGGCTTTTTTAGGAGGTTCTCGGCTTGAGCGCTCCGATCAACGCGGCGCCATGGAACTGCTCTCGCGCGTATGGACAGCAGGTGCGGGACTCCTTTCAGAAGAAGAGATTATTCACAAAACCGATATGAAGGCGGCCAGCCTTTCGGCTTTTGGTGGGCGGAACTCTCAGGGCATGTCGATGACGTGCTTAAGTACCTTCAAAGACGAGATGCTCGATTTGTTCTTTTTGAGTTTGGCCGACCCAAAATTTTCTGAAGACGCGATTGAGCGCGAAAAAAAGGCGATGCTCGAGCAAATTCGCCTTCGCAACGACAACCCCTCTCAGATTTGCATTTTGCAATTTTTGAAGGCGCTCTTTGGTGACCACCCCTATGGTCGAGATCCCTATGGCTCTGAATCCGATATTCAAAAATTGGATTCTGGGGCCGTGCGGTCGCTTTATGAAAAGGGCAATGGGCTGACTTTTATAGCATCTGGGGCTTTGGGCCGAGACGGGTTTAAAAAACAAATTGAAGAGCACTTGGCTGGCGCCAAATTGAGCCCAAGAAGAATCGATCCGATTCCGGTGTCGCCGTTAAAAGAATCCGCCCGCGTGGTGACGAGCTTAGAGAAAAATCAAACGCATATTGTACTGGGCTACCGAGGTCTCGATTTGAAAGATCCTAGGCGGTACGCGCTTCAGGTGATGCAAGCGGTGTTGGCTGGCCAGGGCGGCCGGTTGTTTATGGAGCTTCGAGACAAAGCCTCTCTTGCGTACTCGGTTTCACCCCTTCGTATGGAAGGTTTAGAGACCGGGTATTTTGGCGCCTACATTGGTTGTTCGCCAGAGAAAACCGAAAAAGCCATTCAGATGATGAATGATGAGTTTCAAAAGCTTTGTGATTTTAATATTGGCGCTGAAGAGTTGGTGCGCGCGCAAAGGTATTTGATTGGCCGCCACGACATTGATTTGCAGCGCAACAGTCACATTACATCCTCGATATTGTTTGATGAGATTTACGGTTTGCCGTTCGATGAAACTTACCACTACGCCGATCGCATCAGAGCTGTTCAGTCTGTTAATGTGCGGGATCTTGCGCGCTCCATCTTTACTGAGCCCCACGTTTTAAGCATCGTGGGGCCTGGTTAGGAGTTTCGATTATTGCGGCTTAAATTTACTTCGAGGCCGCGTCTACTTTGCCGGCGCCCTTTGCTATAGTCTCGAGATCACCTAGAGATTTAGAACCTGGTGCAAAATGAAAGTTTGCCGCCAAATCGTTTACTCGCAGGTTGGAGATGGCAATGGGATCTTTAGGCGATGGGCAACGGGTTAGCACTGAATTGATTTCGGAGTCACTTATATGTGAAGGGACCGCTCCTGATGAAACGAGATCGGAAAAGGAGAACTGTTCCCCACTCCAGTTCGAGCCCGCTTTTTTATAGAAAACCTCTGGGATGTACCGATTAACATTTTGAGCCTTTGCATCTTCTTCAGACATATTGAACCTAAGCGCGTCTTGAAGTTCGGAATACGCTCTGCCAATTTTTCTGCTATCACCAGATTTTATCGCGTCCTCCAGTTTAGTTTTTGATTTTTTCAGCAGTGAGAGGTCGGAGGTAAGCGCTTTTTTCTGGTCCTCATCAGAATCTTTACTAACTTCATGGATTTGAGTCGCCAAAATAAAGCTGAATGAATTGAGTTCAGCCATGGCGTAGTTCTGTAATTTTTCTTTGTAGCTTCCGAGCTCATGATCGCTGCCGGTCGTGAGAGTTACAATTGCCAGATGCATGCTGAGATAATGAGAGTCGTCGGCGTACAGAAATGGGTCGCGCCCAGGTATATTGACGGCGACTTGGTTAGAACCCATCGGAGATTCGAGAACTTTCTGAGTTTTTTCTTTATCTCGCGCGGCTTCGATAGCCGTCAATTCGGATTGATCAGCAGTTGCAATTGAAATCCCAGGCTCAGGAGCTGGTTTTGCTTTTCCCCCACATGCCCAAACAGCAGGTGAAAGGCTAAATGAAAGCCCTAAGCAAATCGCAAGTGTTAGTATCCGCCGTATCATTTTGAGACCCCTTTTATTTGGAATCAGTCTTATTCAGTTGAACAATGATATGTGCAATAGCTTGGCCAGTAAAAACCAACCTGAGGAGATCTCACTGTGCAAAGATCGTACAGGTCGTTTTCGGCTGTCCATACAATTGTCGATGTAGTTCACAGCCTAACCATCTTATAAGAACGCCTTATTTTTCAAATTACTCAATCGAATTGAACTCAGACCAAAGTGTTTCAAAACAGTCCAGAACCGGTACATCACCTAGACCAATCGTCTTCAACATCTTGGAAACTGCAAAAATTAGCTAAAATAAAACAAAGGGACTGTCGAACTGTATAGACAGGCCTTTTGGAGGTGTGGCTCAAAATGAGTCAAGATGCAAAGAAACAACCAGAGCTCGTATTGGCGTCGCCGCGTGAGTTTTTTAAAGAACGCATCGATGAGGCGTGCAAGCGCCTAAAATTTGAGGCTATGCCCGAGTCGCGCTCGTACCTCACGCTTTTGCTCGAACACTATATGGTGTCGACAAATCTCTTTCCGATCGAT
>JBGSQJ010000370.1:0-5053 GCA_041738165.1 Bdellovibrionales bacterium | reverse complement strand
ACCGGCAGGCGAACCACGAAGATTACACAATTAAGTTCATCACCGACTCCACTTTGACGGATGTATTGAAATCCAATTTTAGTGATATTGAGCCTTACAATATTGCGTGCTTGATCGATAAATCTCTTATGGCCGAGGGGGATTTTTTTAAAGAGGGTGGTTTTGATTTTCGCACTATTTTGAGTCAGATCGTGAGCTCCGAAATGGATGTCGACCGAATGGACTACTTGGAGCGCGACGCATATTTTTGCGGCACCAATTATGGGAAAGTCGAACTCAATTGGCTTCTGACCAACTTGACCTATCATCCCAACCAAGATCAGCTTCACTTGGCCCTCAATCGGCGTGCGCTTTACACCTTTGATGATTTTTTATTAGCCCGTCACCATATGCACCTGATGGTTTACTTTCACCATAAGAGCGTGATTTACGAAGAGTTGCTCTATCGCTATTTGACCTCTAAAGAAAATGCCTTTCACGTGCCCTATGATATCGAAGAGTATGTTTACTGCACCGATTACGCGCTTTATCAACATCTGAGCCGAGTGACCAACGAATGGGCGAGGCGAATGGTGGAGCGTCGGCCCTATCGCATGCTTTTTGAACTGCATGCCAATAGTCCGACCGATCGCCCTTCACGCATATGCACACTGCTCGAAGAAAATGGATTGTCGGTCATACACGCCAATTCACAAGCGCGTTTGAGCAAGTATCACAGTGGATCAGAGATGGACAAAGCCATGCAGATCTATGTGGTGGATCACTATGACTATCTTTCAAGTCCGTATCCGATTGAGCAGGCCACTGAAATTTTTCATCGCTACGAAGATATTCGAAGAATTGATCGAATCTATGTTCCACCAGAGCAGTTTGACGAAGCCGAGCGGCTTTTGATCGCGCGTCGAATTTAAAATTATTTAGGCGGGAGTTAACTCTATGCAAGTCTTGGTCATCGGTAAGGGTGGAAGAGAGCATGCGCTCGTGCGTGCGCTCAAGTCTTCAAAGTCGGTCACTAAAGTCCATGCCAGTCCAGGGAGTGATGGCATCGCACGAGACGCCATTTGCCACAAAGTGAATTGGTCCGACGCAAATGCCGTAGCTGACTTTCTCTCTAAAAATCCAATTGACCTAGTGGTCATCGGGCCTGAGGTGGAATTAGTTGGCGGAATGGCCAATCAGCTGCGTGAATTGGGGTTGCTCGTTGTGGGGCCAGACCGCGACGGCGCTCAGCTTGAGGGCAGCAAGGTGTTCGCGAAGCGATTTATGAAAAGAGCGGGAGTTCCCACGGCGCGATCGTTTGAAGTGGAAAATGTGAGCGGCACTCTTGAAGCTGCAAAAAACTTCAAACCTCCATTTGTTCTTAAGGCCGATGGGCTTGCCGCCGGCAAGGGCGTCTTTATCTGTGACAGTCTTGAGGAGCTACGCAAGGCCGCGACCGATATTTTTGAAAATCGAACACTTGGCGCTGCGGGTGCTTCAGCTCTACTAGAAGAGTTCAGTGCAGGCTATGAACTCTCGTACCTCATCCTCACCAACGCAAACGAATTTCAGGCTCTGCCGATCGCTCAAGATCACAAGCGCTTGCTTGACGGGCAAAAAGGCCCGAACACGGGCGGCATGGGCACGATTGCTCCGATGGAAATTTCTGCCACCCTCAAATCCCAGATTGAAAATCTAGTGGTTCGGCCAACTCTTTTGCAAATGCAAAAAGAGAAAATGAACTTTAGAGGGATTGTTTTTATCGGTTTGATGGTGAGCGAAAGTGGACCTAGTGTGCTTGAGTACAACGTTCGCTTTGGTGACCCCGAGACCCAGGTGCTCTTACCCTTGCTCGAAGGAGATTGGGGTCTGGTTTTCAAAGCTCTAGCCGAGGGGGAGATTGTGCCTTTGAAATTCAAATCTCAACATCTCGCATGCGTGGTGCTTGCATCTCCTGGTTATCCAGATTCGCCCGAAAAAGGCGTTCAAATCGAAGGCGACCTGGATCTCGAAACTGAGCAGAGTTATTTTTTGCATGCGGGAACTCGGCGAGGCTCTGAGATGCGCTGGGAAACCGATGGCGGCCGCGTGCTCAATGCGATTGGTGTGGGCTCAACGAAAAGCGAAGCCATAAAGCGGGCCTATGACCAGGCCTCACAAGTTTCATGGAAAGGTTTGCTTAAGCGATCGGATATCGGCCGCTCTTAAATATTGGCTAGATTTGAATTTCGTCTGGCGGCCTAAGGCCTTTTTTCTTGATCTTTTCAACCAATGTTGTGCGGTTCAGTTTAAGTAAAAGCGCCGCCTGGTTTCGATTCCATCCAGTTTTTTCAAGAGCTTTCACAATCAGCGCATTTTCATAAGCATCTACGGCCGAATTGAAGTCGACGCCGTGTTCGGGAATTTCGACTCTTTCTGGGTTGAGTTGAGTCTGTGAGCGTTTGTACTTTTCGGGTAGGTCTTCGACTTCGACTTGACCTTGGCCCTTTAGAATCGAGAGACGTTCAACTAGATTTTCTAGTTCACGAATGTTTCCTGGCCAATTGTAGCTAGACAGATAAGACATCGCCTCTGGGCTGATGCCGGTAAGAGACCTGCCGCGGCTTTGATTGAAAATTCCAATGAAGTGATGAAGTAAGAGTGCGATATCGGACCTCCGCTCGCGAAGCGACGGAATTCGCACGGGAATCACATTGAGGCGATAAAAAAGATCTTCTCTAAATCTACCGGTCTCGACAGCTCTCTCTAAGTCGACGTGAGTTGCGGCAATCACCCGCACATTCGTGTTGATCGTTTTTGTGCTACCCACAGGTTCAAAGCAGCGTTCTTGAAGCACACGCAGAAGTTTAACTTGCAAAGTGGGGCTCATGTCGCCGATCTCGTCTAAAAACAATGTGCCTTCATCGGCCATTTCAAATCTTCCCATTCGATTCGAGATCGCACCGGTGAACGCGCCCTTGACGTGGCCAAAGAGTTCGCTCTCTAAAAGGTCGGCTGGAATGGCGCCACAATTGATTGGGATAAATGGTTCTTGAGCCCGATCTGAATTGAAGTGAAGAGCCTTGGCGATGAGCTCTTTGCCGGTACCGCTTTCACCCATGATCAAGACAGTGGAATCACTCTTCGCGACTCGCTCCACCATATTGAGAACTGCCATTATGCCTTCGCTTTGACCCACAATGTTTTCGAACTGATACTTCTTGTGCAAGGCCTGGCGGAGATGTTGATTCTCTTTGGTGAGTTGTGTCTGGGTGAGCGCACGATCCAAAAGTGTTAAAATTTCGTCGAGGTTGCAAGGCTTGGTGACAAAATGAAAGGCGCCGTAGCGTGTGGCCTCAACCGCTGACTCGATAGACGCGTGGCCTGTCAAAATCACGACCTGGATGTTGGGATGCATATCGCGAATTTTTCGCATGAGCTGAATTCCATCACCGTCCGGAAGTCTAAGATCAATCAGTGCCAAGTCCAAAGGTTTGTCGGTTTGGCTAATCGTCTCGGCCTCTTTGCTGGAGGCGGCGGTTATGACTTGATATCCTTTTCGATCGAGTGCTCTGAAAAGAGCGGTTCTAAGACTGGCCTCATCATCAACTATAAGAACTCTTGGTCCTTGCATTCGGCTCCTTCCTTGGCTCCGTTTGGGATGTACCCCTCAATACCATAGTACGAGAGCGGTTTTGGCGGTGTCAAATTTCGCCGTCAAAATCCTGGCTTTCTGGAGTTACATCCAGCACGGGCAGAAAGAGCACAGCCGTTGTACCAGAGCCGAGTTCGGATCGAATTTCTAAATTTCCACCATGGTCATAGATAATAGTCAGCGCCGTCGTGAGGCCCATACCTCTGTATTGGTCTGGGTTTCGTGTCGTGAAAAGAGGATGGAATATCTGATTCTGAACACTTAGCGAAATCCCAACTCCATTGTCGGCGATGCTGATTTGAAATTGATTGGATTTGGACTCGACCAGAATTCGAATCGAGCCTTGATGATCGGGCTCGGACTTTCTTCGATCTTCTATTGCGTCAAGAGAGTTTTGTAAAAGATTGCATATCGCTTGCACGAGATCGTTTTCGTTGCCTAGGATTTTGCAGCCTTTTTCTCCGATAGTGGAAACCGACACACCTCTGGATTTGCTTTGCAGCTCTATAAGACTGATCGCTTTTCGAAACACTTGGTCTAGCTCGATGGAGAGTTTTTCTCCGGACTCGTGCTTGCGTGCAAAACTCAAAAGGTTCAAAACGATATCACGGCACCGCAGAGTTCCCGCCTCCATGGCTTTGACGTCCTGAAGGATGGGACTAGTCTTGGGCAGATCCATCAGAATCAATTGCAAATACGATAGCATTCCTCCCAAGGGGTTGTTGAGTTCGTGGGCGATGCTGCTTCCAATCGTGCCAAGTTCGGCGAGTTTCGAAACTTCAACGATTCGTCTCTCGTACCTCACCTCATCGGTGATTCGTCGAAATATTACAAGAGACACATTTTGTACGTCGACGGTCATCCCAACTGTTTCGATGACAACTTCAAAGTGGTCCGACTCACCCTTTCCGATTCGAGCCGAGCGAAAAACATTGGTAGCGGAGCCATGAATGGGCATCGAAAATTTTTTTCCAAAAAATACTTGAAAGGTGTTTTGGCCGAGGTACTTGATGAACTCGAGTTGACCGCAGGCCTCTTGATACGCCCGGTTTAGCTTCAAAATTCGATGGTCCTTCCCCACGAGGCAAAGGGGATGTGGGATAGAATCAAAAGTCGATTGCCACTGGCGCTTTAAGATTTCGGCCTCTTCGAGTTTCTGAAGTCTTGAGATGGCGAGACTCAGAGCCTCTCCAATTTCTGTCAAATACTCCACTTCAGATTCCGTGAATTCTTTTTTATCATTTTTTGCGAAGCCAATTTCGGCGGCGGGGCCGGCGCCGGCGCTCGGGATCTCGACTTTCAGAACTGGATCGGGCCAGTTGAGAATGGCAGAAGACTGTTGAGAGTAGCGAATTTTGCTCCAAGCCAGGTTCAAGGAACTGCCGAGATTTTCAGTTAGTGTCGATTCCATTTGGTGAATCGAGGTGGCACGATGAATGG
>JBGSQJ010000323.1:0-4914 GCA_041738165.1 Bdellovibrionales bacterium | reverse complement strand
GATCATCCACCTTAGGCTAGCTGCTGACGCCACTCGGTTTACATTTTGACCACCGGGTCCCCGACTTCTTACGGCATCTATTTGCAGTTCAGCTTCAACTTGTGGGGCCCAATGTTTCATGTTGTTGAGTCTATCCTAAAGTCGAGTCGAAAATAAAAGTTTATTTTTGTAATATAATTAGAGGATGTGCTCGGTTGCCAACTCCCTAAACTGGATTTCTCAGAGTGACCAATTTATTAAATTGGAACCGCGCGCGGGCCTTTTGATCGACCTCAAGTATGCCTCGATAGACAATTTTATGGGTGAGAATTTATACGGCGATTTCAAGTCGGCTTATCTTCACAAAGTGGCCGCTGAAAAGCTCGAACTTGCGTTGACGGCGTTGGCTGAGTCTCATCCGGGATATGGACTACTGATCTATGACGCCTTAAGGCCCCGGTCGATTCAAAGGCTTTTATGGGAGCGAGTGGTGGGGACTCCGAATCAGCAGTACATCGGCAATCCGGATCGAGGATCGATGCACAATTTTGGATTTGCCGTGGATCTCACCATTGTGGACGAGAAACATGTTCCACTCGATATGGGTGCGGGATTCGACGACTTCAGGCCTATTTCACATCCGGCGCTCGAAGAGCAGCATTTAAAGACGGGCGAGTTGACTTCGATGCAGCTAAAAAATCGAAAATGGCTTCGCTCGATTATGTCCAAATCAGGCTTTAGCCCGATCAGTCATGAATGGTGGCATTTTGAAGCGATGGACAGAGTTGAGGTGCGCCATTTGTATCAGATCGTGGAGTAGTCGGTGAAAATCTTTGGGATATCTTTTTCGATTGCCACCCTGATATTTCTGGCGGTGCTTTACTTTAATGCCGGAACTCCCAAAAAATCTCTAACGGCAGAACCCACCCTTCGAATTTATGTGTGGAGTGGTGATGGCGCGAATTTTACGAAAGTTGATTTCGACAAATTGGTCGAGCAAAGCGCGGATGCGGATGTGATACTTTTGCGCGATTTGGGCTCTTCTCGCGCGGCCTACAGGATGCTCGATGTGGTGGGCCTTTTGAGTGAGCGTCAGGGGAACCGAAGGTTCTGTAAGGCCTGGCTGGCGACTCAAGCCAAATCCCGGCAGGCGCTCCTTTGGCGACAAGACAAGCTCGAACGTTGGAAAGGGGGCAAGCCAACGGCACTCTGCCCTGGCAAAGCGATCATACTGCCAATTGATACACAGACAAAAAGTCATCACGTTGTGCTCAAGCACCTCGACAGCGAAAAGATGGTCAGCCTTTTAGTGCCGTTGAACGAAAACAATAAGAATAACAAACAAACCTTAGCTCAATTTGAAAGATTGCTTAGGGCATCTAACTTGGTGGAGTGGCCGACGATTCTTCTTGGTTATACAAATCTGAAGGCCAAAGAGCTGGGGCGCTTGGCCCGCGACACTCATGCAGTTCGCTTAAGCGGAACATCGGTTTTTTTAAAAAAATCTGATCTTGAACAGGCCGAGTGGTTTGAGCACGGAAAAAGCGGTGGCAAGCGCCCACCACTCGGCTTGAATTGGCGCCTTGAAGAGCGAAAGAGCCCGCTTTCGGCACAAGTCAATATTTTGCGTAAACATGCTCGAAGCCCATCTTCGGTGGACAACGAATCTCAAGGCACGGCTCAAGAGCCTGGCGAAGAGCCCATTGAAGATTATGAATCCAATCAACTCAAAGAGTTTAAACTTGATGAAAATATTGAAGACGAAATCTAGGGGCTCACAGTCCTTTGATTGAACATGCAAACTTAGGCGGCGAGCTGGGTTGCATTTTCTGGCTTGAAATCAAATATTCTCGAATTTTTAAGAGAGTTGCGTGATTTGGCAAATGGGGTAGCCCCAGATAGAAAACGAAATCCAGGGCTTCTTGAAATCGCCCCATTTTGATCAACAAGGCCGGATAATTTTCAAACGCCACATAATAGACTCCGTTACGAATGCTTTTGCAGTAGCTGTCGAGTGCTTTTTCACTTTGACCAAGCGTTTCAAATGCAGCGCCAAGATTATTCCAATTGATTGTCCAATGGGGAGCCAGTTCGACGGATTTTTGAAAGTGTTCAAGAGCCGCTTGAGGATTGCTGGCTCGAAAGAGTTCTACCCCTAGGTTGTTTTGCAAGTCGTAGGATTCGGGCAAAAGAGCCAAGTCGTGCTGGTAGAGGGTCATGCCATTTTTCCAGTCGGACCCCCTGACGTGACTTCTTACGGAGAGCGGGATCAGCACGAGGACGAAGGCGGGCCAGTACCTTTTGAGCTTTGGCCATGCAGGTGTCAAAAGGCAGGCGATGAGCCCGCAAAGACCCATCATGGGAAAATAGAACCAGCGATCAGCCACTGTGCCGTCAAGCGGTGCCACGATTTGCGAGTGAATCATCAATCCGCCGAGCGCCCAGAGTCCGAAAAATTTGAACCAGAAAGCTAGGTCAGGGTATGATTTTCGAAGCCGCGCACGCGATGTTGCGTATCCGGCTGCGACAAGACAGATGATGATTAATGGCATCCCCACATCGACCCAGGTCCAGCTTCGAATGACCCAGTTTTGAGTAGTTGTTAGTCGGTCAGGCCAGAGCACCAAACCAAAATAGTGTGTCCAAGTGCTCGGCCAGGTGAGCAGGCGTTCATAAAAACTCGCCAGGCTAATGGGAGCGACGCCATGTTTGATGGTGGTGAGGTCGGCTATTCCAAAGCGAAGAATTGAATAGCACGCGGCTACAGCCATCAAAATTTTGGCCGTACTTAGCCCGAATTTTGGCCGGTTGAACCAGCCCCAAACTCCGACCATTCCCCAAAATGCGAGCCCCGTTTCTTTTGACAACAGTGAGAGCAAAAGAAAAAGTGAAACCAGATACCAATTGCTGCCCTTCCTTAGCAACAAGAGAGCCATCATTCCAAAGAACACAAAAGACACATCTTGAAGATTAGCCAAATAGATGGCGGCTTCTGTGTTGATCGGGTGAACCAAAAACAAGAGACCGAGCCCGAGAGAAAGTCCAAACGGCGCAAAGCCAGTCAGCAGTAAATACAGCAGAAAAGAATTCAATGCGTGCAGCGTGATTTGCAAGATTCGAAAGGGGGCGGGGTTATCACCGAAAAGATTCCAGATGATCATATACGCCAGAGTCATAACGGGTTTGTAGTACATGCCCGAGGGTTTTACAGACCCAGTTTGATTCATTGAGGAGCTTTGAAAAAGCAGGGGCCAGTTGGCTAGATCATGAATGACGGAGTTGTTGACGATTTGTTCTTCATCATCAAACACAAACTCATTGGTGAGCGTGTGGGCGTAGAGGGCCATACCCAGTGCAACAAAGGCGAAGGCAATCCATGCCGGTTTTGGCCATTTCATTTCAACATGTTACTTGATGACGAGCGATGAACCAAAGGCTATCCTCTGAAGCCTATGAAGATGTGGTCACAGGGGCTTAGGTTTCAATGTCAGGGTAGCGGCGGGTGCTGCGTTTCACGCGATGGCTATGGTTTTGTCTACATGACTCCCGAAGATCGTCGGCGCATGGCGCAATATTTGGGAATCAAGACAGCGGTATTCACTAAAATGTACTGCTACCAGGTCGACGGGATCTGGGCTTTGAAAGATGGCGTAGAGGGGCGCTGTCAGTTTCTTGAGAACAACAAGTGCTCCGTTTACAAAGGTCGTCCCACTCAATGTCGGACTTGGCCGTTTTGGCCCGAAGTCTTGAAGCCAAAAGTGTGGAATGGTGAGCTGACTAGGTCTTGCCCGGGCGTTGGCAAAGGCAAAACATGGACCGCACAAGAAATCGAACTCCAACTCAAAGAACAGATAAAGAGTGAATCGCAATATGGTCAGTAGGGCTGTCGTTGCAGTTTTGGCATTGGTGCTCAATTCAGGCTGCACCAACTTGTTTTTGCAGCCTGACCGATTGAACTACTTCCCAGACATAAACAAACATTTCTTGGTCGAAGAAGGTGAAATTCCGGCCGCCAATGGAGCCATGCTGAGCTATTGGCTGCTTCCGGCGCAGTTGAAGAAAAAAATGTCGCCGTCAAAAGGATTGGTGGTTCAATTTCACGGCAATGCGCAAAATTTGAGTTCTCATGTTCACACGCTCGCGTGGCTGCCCGCTGCCGGCTATGATCTATTGATTATAGATTATCAAGGCTATGGGCAGAGCACCGGAAAGGCCACTATCGATGCGGCCTATTCGGATGTGTTGACCGCGTTGGATTTTGTCTTTGATCGGTGGGCCGGGCAGAAAAGGCCCATCCTGCTCTATGGCCAAAGTTTGGGCGGAACTCTTTTGTTAAAGGCCGTATCGCGCCATCCCAGAAGGTGGACTCCAAAACTTGTGGTGATTGAAGCGTCGTTTTTTTCATTTGGCCAAATTGCGCGTGAAAAAATGCGGGGCGCCTGGCTGACTTGGCCCTTACAGTGGATGCCTTATTTGGTCATTTCAGATCGGTATAGTTTGAAGGCAGAAGAGTTGGCCACCATCGCTCCTACGCCTGTGCTACTCTTTCACTCGGCGAATGACCCCATTGTTCCGGCACACAACGCCGAACAGATTTTTTCTGCCCTCGCTGAGCCAAAAGAAATTCATCGCTTCAAAGAACCCGGTCACATTCATGCCATGTGGGTTCAAAAAGGTCGCTTTCGGCAAGTGTTGCTCGATTATATAGCAAAGACGCCTTAGACTTTTGCTTAATAGTTGAGCACAACCTGTGCGCAGGGGCTGTTTACAGCTGCGTCACAGGATTTCAGCCAATTGACTTCGTAGGCCCTAAACGTATTCTGTCGTTTCTTAACGACTAACACTTCATTAGAAGGAGTTTCAGGGGATGGGAAAATTCACTCGCATCCTAGCTTTTGTGGCTGTTTTTGGTCTGGCGACTAACGCTATGGCTGA
>JBGSQJ010000319.1:0-3482 GCA_041738165.1 Bdellovibrionales bacterium | reverse complement strand
AGGGGCGACGGGCGCTACCAGCTCGGTACAAACTCCAGCCGCACAAACTGCAGCAATTGCTGTACTAATGTTCGTTGCGGTACCCCCAGCGGCAATCCCAGTACCGACATAGCCGGCAGGGCAAACGATTCCGTCGGCGCCAAAGCCATGGCGATAGCGAAGATTACCGGTTGGCTGGTAACCGATATTTTGAAAATCAGCGAAATAACTTTGCCATTCTGCACGAAAAGCCGACTCTGCTGAATAGAGCGCAGACAGGTTTGCTTTCGCTTCTGATTGCTTGGCTTTAGCTGTGAACCTTTGGTAGTTCGGAACCGCGATGGCGGCTAAAATTCCGATGATGGCCACAACCACCATAAGCTCCACAAGTGAAAATCCCTTATCGTTCGTCATGAACCTCATAAAAACTCCTCCAGTTGACTCTATACTGTGAAAACGCTTTAAAGATACCATGACGACAGGGGCAAGCAAAGTGAATCACTCTTCGCGTTTTGAATTGCGGCAATCTCGACCTCAGTCGAGAGGCCAGAAGCAGTTTGAGAATGACTCATTTTGGTATATCTTTGCCCAAAACAACCGGTCGATGAATGACGATCGACACGATGGCGCCGTCATCACCAAGCCTAACGTGAAAACTCAAAGGCCCCCACTTTACCACGTACTTTTGCTCAACGACGATTACACCCCCATGGATTTTGTTATTTTGATCTTAAAAAAATTTTTTATGAAAACTGAGGCCGAGGCCACGCGCATTATGCTGCAGGTTCACAATGAAGGCGCGGGACTCGCGGGCACGTACACATATGAAGTGGCTGAGACCAAGGTCTATACGGTGAATGAGTTTTCACGAAGACAAAAACACCCTCTTAAGTGTACAATGGAGAAAGAGTGAGGGGGAAATCATGCTCGATCCAAAGCTTGAACGAATCCTCAACCAGCTGCTCGAAACGGCAAGGCAGTCTCGGTATGAGTTTGTAAGTCTCGAACACGTCTTATTGACCCTGGTTGATCACGACGATGAAACCCAAGAAATTTTAGAATCCTGCGGCGCAGATCTTAAAGAACTCAAAACAAAACTAGAAAAATTCATCAAAGAGCACTGTCCGAGGTTGCCTGATGAACTCTCTAGCGATCCCGAGTGGCGACCTGAATTGACCATGGCGTTTCACAGGCTGCTTCAGCGCGCCGCCATTCAAGTGCAAAGCTCTGGCAAAAAAGTGGTTCGAAGCGGCAGCCTGCTTGTGGCGCTCTATCACGAGACCGACTCTTATGCCCGTCACTTTTTAGAAGAGGCCGGCGTTTCACAGTTTGATATCATCGAACACATCTCTCACGGCAATAACAACGTGCCGATGGCCAGCGGTTTGGCCGCAGACGGTCTGCCCAATGAGGGAACAAACAAAACTGCGTCGGCGCTTGAAAAGTACTGCACCAATCTCAACACCAAAGCCAAAGAAGGCCGCGTCGATCCGCTAGTGGGCCGCGTGGATATTTTAGAGCGAATGATGCAAGTGTTGGCGCGACGAACAAAGAACAACCCCATTTTGATTGGCGAGTCCGGAGTTGGCAAAACCGCTTTGGCAGACGGTTTAGCTCTCAGAATCGTGCAGGGCGAAGTTCCAGAAAAACTCAAAAAATGTGTGATCTTCTCTTTGGATATGGGAAGCCTTCTCGCCGGCACCAAGTATCGCGGCGATTTTGAGGAACGACTCAAAGACGTGGTCAAAGAAATTCAAAGTAAACCTGGCTCTGTTTTGTTTATTGATGAAATCCACACGCTGGTCGGTGCTGGCGGCACAACCGGTGGGTCAATGGACGCTTCGAACTTGCTAAAGCCGGCGCTTGCAGATGGAACTTTGAGCTGCATTGGCTCGACCACTTTTAAAGAGTACCGAGCTCATTTTGAAAAAGATCGCGCATTGGCACGCCGGTTTCAACGCATTGACGTCAACGAGCCTTCAGTTCATGAGACCATTGAGATCTTAAAGGGCTTAAAATTGCGTTACGAAGAGTTTCACGACGTAACATACTCTGACGACTCAATTAAAGCCGCGGCCGAACTCGCAGCGAAGCACATTCAAGGTAGGCAGCTCCCAGACAAAGCCATCGATGTGCTCGATGAAGCCGGCGCTTATGCCCGAACTTTCTCAACATCGAAAGACACCATTAAACTTGGAGTCGATGAAATTGAGCAAACAGTAGCCAAAATGGCGCAGATTCCGGTGAAATCAGTTAGTGCCTCGGATCGACAAAAACTAAAAGACTTAGACAAACAGCTCAAATCGGTGATTTTCGGGCAAGACCCAGCTATCGAAAAACTCGTGGCCTCGATCAAACTCTCGCGCACAGGGTTGGGGCGCGAAAACAAACCGATTGGCAGTTATTTGTTTGCAGGCCCAACTGGCGTCGGTAAGACCGAAGTGACCAAGCAACTTGCCGAGCAAATGGGCGTGACTTTTTTACGCTTTGATATGAGCGAGTACATGGAGAAACACGCGGTCTCTCGCCTGGTGGGAGCGCCTCCCGGGTATGTCGGCTACGAAGAGGGCGGCCTTTTGACCGAAGCCATTATGAAAAACCCTCATTGCGTGTTGTTGATCGATGAAGTCGAAAAAGCGCATCCTGATTTGATCAATATTTTACTGCAAGTGATGGATTCTGGAAGGCTCACCGACTCGAACGGACGAACGAGTGACTTTCAAAACGTGGTTTTGGTCATGACGACAAACGCCGGAGCGTTCGAAGCGGCCAAAGGTTCAATGGGCCTCGTTAAAGATCGATCTAGCACACTTTCGATGGACGTGATCAAACGAAGCTTTCGGCCCGAATTTTTAAATCGTCTTGATGCGATCATAGAGTTTAAACCTCTCGACAAAGAACTTCTGCTGCAAGTGATTCGTAAATTTGCGTCTGAACTTGAAGCTCAACTACTCAAAAAGAAAATTTCAATGGAAGTATATCCCAACGCCATCGAATGGCTGTACGAAAAGGGCTACGACCCCGCCTATGGCGCGCGCCCCTTTGCCCGAGTGATCGACGAACATATCAAACGGCCATTGGTCGACGATATTTTGTACGGGAAACTCGAAAACGGCGGCAAGGTCACTGTCAAAGCTGTCGATGGAAATTTGAAAATTGACTGCAAAAGCTTTGAAGAGCTGCAAAAACCCAAAGGCCTCAGCGGCCGCAAAGCTCCCGCCGCCCTACCCGGTAAAGGTTAGGTACACGGTTCCTTTTCCGATATGCGGTGCATATCGGAAAAGGAACCGTGTACCTATTGGCAAGATTCGCCGCGGAATTCGCGGTTGGCTTTGACCGTCTCGGTATTTTCGGCAGTCATAGGCGCCTCGACTTCACTGACCTCATGTGTGGCAAAATTATATAGCTTAAGAGTCACGCTTCCAGCTGAAACATCAAAACCATAGGCGCTTAAAAGCGACGAAAAAGCCTCACTAAATTGGCATTCACAAAGGGCACCATAA
>JBGSQJ010000316.1:0-3715 GCA_041738165.1 Bdellovibrionales bacterium | reverse complement strand
CGCATTAAGTTTGAGCGGGGAGTTTGTTTGAAGGCCAATTGACCTCGCGAGCTCAAAGCTTGAAAAAAAGCTATTGCCCTCGAACTCTAGAGCACGGATTTGGGTTTGCGGACCTTCGTCAAGATTGACGAAAACCGTGACCTTGTCTTTTTTCTCATTGTACTCGGTTCGAGACGAGAGCACTCGGGCTCTTAAGAATCCTTGGTTTCTCAGTTCGATGACCATATTCTTAAACCCGTTTTCAAAGTCATCTCGATTGTAAAACCCGTCCGAAACAAGCTTTGAGCTGTTACTGAGTATGAATTTTCTGTAGTACTTTGGGTCTCGCGAGACTCTTCCATCGATTCGAACTTCCTCGACTCGAACTCGGTGTCCTTCGTCGATGGTGTAGTAGACCCGGTTGAGTTCGCTGTCTGGAACCTTGATCACTTTCGTTTCTATTCGGATATTGGGGAACCCTTTGGCCAAATAGCGCCTCTTGATTCTCTCTGCCACTTCTGAGGCAGGGTCAACATTGCGCCGTTCTTGGTTTTTAAGATCCATGGCCGAGTAAAGATCGGTTAAAGTCATTTGGTTATAGCCAGAAAAGTAAAATTCGAAGCGGTTAGCATTTTCAAGTTCGAAGGTGATATAGGCCTTTGTTTTTTCAGCGTTGTAGCGGGCGTTTGGACCGGTCACTTCTGTTGCGAGATAGCGCTGGTCGATAAGGTAAAAACGCAGCGCTTGATTGAGTTTTTGAGCTCTAGAGGTGGTCAAAATGGATTGATTGTAGAAAGCGAATTTCGTTTTCAATTTTTCTTGTAGCTCGGTGCTACTGGTTTGAAAGTCGAGCCTGGCAATTCGGCAGGGCTCTTTTTCTTGAATCGAGTAAATGATGGCGATATTCCCATTTTCTGATTTTTTGAATTCGATCTCGACAACAGCGTTGAAGTATCCACTCTCTCCGTAGAGCACCTTGATTTTTTCACCCATTTCGACCGCTCGTTTGCGATCAAAACGATCGCCCACTTGAAAGGTCAAAATTTCGTTAAGCTGACTCTTAGAAATGGCCTTGTGACCTTCAAACTGCACTTGGTCTATGCGCCTTACAGTTCGCCCTGAGATCGTGTACAAATTGCCCGCTGATTTTTCGATAAGAACATTTTCATACTTACCTTGCCTCATGAGTTGTCTAATGGCCTCATCCATAGATTCTTGCATCGGTGGGTTCACAAAGAGGTTGGGGATAGCTTTGCGAAGCAGTACGATTTCGGCATCAGAAATATCTTTAAAAACGATCGACGCTTTTTGGGCATCAGCTTGCGCACTCAAAATCAACAAAGCGGCACAGAGTATCAGTTTCATTTGAATTGCACCTTGTATTCTAAGTCCAATCCAAAAACATTCTGAGTGGCGTCTTTTTGCTCAGTGACATACTCTCTGCCATCCCAAGAGCCAACGACAGATAGCCCCTTATTGAATTTGTACTCCACCTTCACGTTGTTGGTGGGGTTGGCCTTTAGCGTGCTTGAAGCGGAGGCTCCCAATTTGGGTGTCCATTGCTTTGAAAGAGTAACCTTCGGAGTCGATGCATCTTCAGCTGTTGTTTGCGTTGTCGAGACTTTGACTTCTACGCCAAGAGAGTCTTGCAGTTTTCGGCCACCAGCTTGTTTTAAGAGCGCATCACCAATCGCGGCTGAAGTGGCGCTGTTTGCGGTTTGCGAGCTGGCTTTTTGGCCTTCGTCTAAATTGGTGGTCGTCATACCAAGAGCCAAAAGTGAAATGATCTCGCGTTGGCTTAGAGGGGGCTGAGAGCTGAGATTGATTTGCGGAATCGGCCCACGCCCTTGAATTAGCAAATTGACGTCGTACTGATTTTCGGTCGCACGGCCCTGGTCGTCTTGCACGCTCTCGGCGACTCGAGTGTTCGCCGTGAGGTAAATTTTTGGGCTTTGTGGCGGGTAGTTGTTGTACTCCACATACGATGATGTAACTTCGAACGGACGATCTCGAAAGTACACCTTGCCGCCGGCAAGGGGAGTGAGAGTGCCCTTAAGCAATAGGCTGTCGGGAGTGCCGACCGATCTCACTTGACCCGAAACCTGCGCATTGACCATCGAGTTATTTACCAACACTGGATTTTTGAGGAGCACGTCCACGTCAAATGTAAACGGATGAAAAGATTCTTTATAAAGAAATTTTGGCAAATAGGTGCTGGCTCTCACACTCGAAACTTCATCTGTGTTTGCGCCGAATTCATAGCGAACTTCCCCGCCTTCAACGCCATATTGAATCTTCATTGTGTACGGGAAACCAGTGCCTTGAATTTGTACGCTACCTGAGCCATGGGTCAAAAACCCATCGGGCACGTTGATATGCACATCTGTAAAACGAGCGTCGGCGTTGACCGTTTGAGCGTCTTTCGAAAACGCAAGCTTTCCCTCACCGGCGAGTTTGCCTCCGGCCATTTCGGCGCGCACGGTATTGAGGAGAACTTGATTGTCATTGAAAAGCACATCGGCCCGAATTTCAGAAAACGGATGAGTGAACTGGGTGAATTTGGCATAACCCTTTTCAATATAGGCCGAACCACTTAGCCTGGGCGCAGAAGTCGAACCAGCAACATCCATAGAGATAGCCATCGTGCCCCGCAAATCCGAAATAAACGGAGTGAACAATCCGAGTAAACTCAAATCGAGTTTGCCATTGATCGAGGCGTTGATCGAAGATTGTTTGGTGTCCACCACATCCATTTTAAGAAAACTGTCTCCAGAAGACACCGACAAATTGTTCGAATTGATCACGCCCTCACGCATGTTGAGCTGCATGGGGCCAGAAGATTTCATTAATTTACTTCCCTTGCGCAGTTCAAAATCGCTAATGACCGCAGCGCCCGAGCTGGCCCAAAAACCACCGGATTTGGATTTGAGTTCAACATGACTGGTCACTGAAGTTGAAAAGTCGAGCTGCCTGGCCGACTTGGCGACCAATGAAAACAATCCGGTGAAGTCCCAGTTGACTGAGTCAAATTCAAATTCAAACGGTCCGTTGTCGTAGGGATAAATCAATTTGGTGCGAATCGTGCTCCCCAAAAACTGACCTGAGGCTTCTAGGTGGTCTTGTAAGAAGCTTAATTTGAAGATCGAATCATCGACGGCTTGTTCGGCGAGAGTCACACGGGAGAGGCGACCATTGATTTCCACTTTGGGCTTAGGGAGTTGTCCTCGAACCAAGACGGTAAAGTCAGCCAAGCCCAAGGCGTCAAACCCCAATGAAAGTGCGTTCTCGGATTGTTCGAGCCTAAGGCCTCGGCCTACAGCGACGGCATCGATCTCTCCAACCGGGTTGATTTGGCCCTTGATTTCGACATCTCCCGCGGATTTTGTAAAGCGGATTGAGTCACTTTGAACCTGACCTTGATCGGCATGTAAATTAAAACTGAGCTGATCAAAGCTCTCTCCAGCCATTGAACCGCGATAAAAGTTCGATTGGAGTTTGTAGTCCATTTTTGTGATAGCAAATGGACCGCTGGCCTCGATTTGTCCTGACCCCGTGCCGCTAATTTCAAATGGCAAAAGATATTTGCGCTCAAACATCATGCGCACGTCTTTTAAATCAACAAATGGCATTTTGCCCGAAATGTGAAGCCGGTTTTTTTTCAGATCCACTTCAATATCGCCAGCGTACCTAGTCACGTTGTACTGGCCCTGTACGTTACTAAACTTAATTTGGCCGG
>JBGSQJ010000290.1:0-2854 GCA_041738165.1 Bdellovibrionales bacterium | reverse complement strand
GCTAAAAAAATCTCAAAACCTGCAAAAAAGTCGACGGCAAAGAGTGTAGGCTCCAACTCCAACGCAAAAAAATCGGCCAAACCAACGACCAAAAAATCGACGAAACCCACTGGCAAAACACCAGCGACCAAATTGACAGCGAAAAATTCCACGAAACCGGCGACCAAAAAATCTATAGGCGCAACGCCGGCTCGCGCGAGCGTTGTGCTCAAAGCCATCACTCCTCTCGAAGATCGCCTTCTTGTGCGCATGGCCGGAGTTTCAGAAAAGACGGCGGGCGGTCTCTTTATCCCTGGTACCGTTAGTGAACGTCCTCAAAAAGGCGAAGTGTTGGCGAGTGGGCGCGGGCGCCGAAATAAAAAAGGTCAAGTTCGCCCGCTGGATGTCAAAGTTGGCGACACGGTGTTGTTTCCCAAATTTGCTGGAACCACAATCGAAGTGAGCGGTGAAGAATTGCTCATCTTGCGTGAAGACGAAGTGCTCGGAATCGAAGTTCTTTCGTAGTGCTCAAAGAATAAGCATCAGGCCATTTTGATTGACTGGTTCAAGGCCGGTGCTAGTCTCGGGCTAAACGAACCTATACGGGCGGTTGTGATGCAAAAAAATCCAATCATATTCATAACTCAGACTCTTCTCGCGGCGACTTTGTTTTCGGTTTCGGCTTGGGCCGACATCGAGTGGAGCGGGGTTTATCGAGTTGAGGGTTACCACCTCAAAAATTCTGAATTGCGCAGCAAAGGCAAAGAACTCAGCTATGGGCTTCACCACTTGGTTTTGAGACCAAAAATTGTGGCAGGTGATGGTCTTACGATTTTTGGACAGTTCGACATTCTCAACGAAGCATCCTCTTATGCCAATTCTCAAATGGGGCAAATTTGGGGTTCAGGAGTTCGCGGAACAACGGCCGCTTCGAGCACGACTTCTGGTGAAGACTCAAACACGATCGCACAGCGCCAAAAGGCCGACACACTCGAAGTTTCTCAGCTCTATCTCACGTTAACTCAAGAGTATGGTGCGCTTATCGTGGGCCGCGCCCCCGTGCATTTTGGTTTAGGAATGACTCACAATGCGGGCCGCGGATTGTTTGACCACTGGTATGATTCTGAAGATTTAGTTGGTTACAAAGTGATCGTCGGAAATCTTTCGTTTTTGCCCATGCTTGGTAAGCCCAGCGAAGGCGATATCAACAATTCAGACGACGTGAACGATTTGATGTTTCAGTTTCAATACGACAATCCTGAAACTGACATGGAGCTCGGCGTTTTTTATCAAGTGCGAAAAGCGGGTGATCAGGGCTCAGATGGCCCAACTCCTGCAGCCGGTTCTGCCACAGGCTCCGTGTTAGGTGGAGCGGGCTCGACGAACACGGCACGGGTCAACACAAAGACACTAAACATCTATGCGCTTAAAGAAACTTCAGCTTGGAGATTGGGCCTTGAGGGGTCTTTCTTAAGCGGTGATGCAGGCGTTGTGACTTCTGGCGGAGAGAAAGTCTCTTATGACGGCTTCGCCGTTGCGGGTGAGTTGGCGTATAGCCCTGAGGCGAGTTCGTGGAATTGGTTTTTGAACGCCGGTATTGCGTCTGGCGATGATCCGGCCACTGACGGAAAATTTGAGGGTTACATTTTTGATCGCAACTATGATGTGGCGATGTTGATGTTTAATCATCCTCTTGGGCAAGACGATTTCTTAAGAACGGCTCTTGTAACAGGAAGTGTGTACGACAACTCGACCGACAAAAACATCAACAAGGCCGATGTCGAGGCGATTAGCAACGTCATGTATGTGGTTCCTAAGGTTCGCTACATATTTAGCGATCGGTGGAGCCTAGACAATTCGGTGGCCATGGGTTGGCTCAACACTTCGCCTATTTCTGGCAAAGATACCGGCAAAGATTTGGGATATGAATGGGATGTTTCGGTCAACTATTCTCCCCGCAAAGGGGTTCAGTGGTTGAACCAAGCGGCTTATCTGTTTCCAGGTTCTGCCTGGAAGGGTGATACCCTCTACAAAAATTCAAATGCATTTGGTTTAATGACTAAAGCCGCCATTAGCTTCTAAGTACACAAGTTCGGGCAGCATCATAGGTTCTCATCACGATTAATGGTGGTGGCAAGGCCCAGGGGGAAACCCCTGGGTTTTTTTTAGGTGCCAGGTTCCGAAACCGGGACGCAATGCGTCCCGGTTTCGGAACCTGGCACCTATTTGCAAAAATCGAAGCAGGGCCCCAGAATTTAAGTGCATGCTCGATTACTTCTCTGAACTTTTAAATGGCAGTTACCTGCAAATCTTTCGGTCAATTGGCAATGAGTCCAAAGTGTTGCCGTTCGTACTTGGCCTTTTGGTTTTCGAATTGGTCATCAGCGGCTATTCACAGAGTTCTCTTTCGGTGATTTTCAATAGAACGAAAACAGGCAATTGGGATCTGATTTGCCAGCTGGGCGATTTTTTTGGCATCAACAAGGTTCTAGAGAATCTAATTTTCCTAGGTCTACTTGGTCTTTTAATCAATTGGGCTTTCATCAAGGCTCCACTATTTGTTCTTGAGTGGCCGTTCGCACTCAAATTTATTTTGGCCTTGGTGCTTGATGATTTTTTTTGCTACTGGGGGCATCGCGTGCGCCACCACAGCGCTTGGCTATGGACCGTGCATGAGTTTCATCACTCGGCCGAGCGGCTGACCATGTGGACTTCCAATCGCATTCATATTCTCGAGGCCATCGTGACGGTTCCAGCCATGTTGCTTTCGCGACTGTTATTGGGGTTTACGGTTTTGGATTCAGTTTTTTTTATCTTTATAAATGAGTTTTTGGGATACTTCACTCATGGCAGATTGGATACGGGGCTGGGCTGG
>JBGSQJ010000260.1:0-11602 GCA_041738165.1 Bdellovibrionales bacterium | reverse complement strand
TCCAGAGTTGAAACTAAACCCACCGTGTAACCACGGCTCATGGCCAAGTTCTGGCACTCCTCGGCGCTTATTGACTTGTCCACTTGTATTGAACCACCGCCTTCAAGCAGTTCTTCTAAAACACGAATGTCCACAACGGTGAAAGACTCGCTTTGAGCCAATACGGATTGAACCAAAAATGACATGGCCAAAATCAACATGAAGAACACTTCCCTTACAATGACTGTGCCATACGGTCTCGCCCGCCTTGCGTACATATAAGACTAGAGGCTCGAGTTACACCAATTAAATGGCGAAAATTTCACTTTTGATTGTTTCGAGGTCGAAATCTTCGCCGCTTGCGACCCCCGCCGCCGCCGCCATTTGTACCGCCACCAGCGGCATTGGGTTTGCCCTGTTGGCCCTGTTGGCCTTGGCCTTGCCCAGGCCCACCTTGAGGACGACGTCCACCGCCGCCGCCACCGCCTCTGGAGCGATGCTTGCGATCATGGCGGGGCTCAGACTCGCCCGTGCCTGCTCCGACTTCAACCTTTATAGACTGAATTAAATCTTGATCTTGCTCAATCAAGACGCCGCTCACACTATGTGTTTCTTCAATTGAAGACTTGTGAACCTTTGTTAAAAATTTCTTCGTGACGGGGCCCTCGGCGGCCTTCTCGAGCTGCTCTGTCAGGTCGACCGTGATGTCACCAAAACAAATCAATTGGCAAGAGAGGCGCCGCTGATCAATAAAATACCCGGTGCCTATTAGACTTTGTTCTTTTCTTGAAGGCGGAGTCAAATTCCATTCGCCATCGGTCACGCGCACGCGGCACTCTGAACACGAGGGGATACCATTACAACTACTGCGAATGGGCAAGCCGTGCTCATGGGCCAAAGACATGACCGATTGACCAGGCTTGATTTCAAACTCTACATCTTGGGGTAAAAACTTAACCTTCATTGCCCTCTCACAATCACTTTGGCGAATTTCTTTTTGCCGACTTTCACGACCATCGACTGACCATCAACCAAAGCTAGCTTTAGCTGAGTGTCTTTGACCTTTTGCCCATCAAATTCAACAGCCGCACCCTCTATAAGTCGTCTGGACTCACCATTTGAAGTCGAAAGACCAATTTCAACGAGCAGTTTACAAATTCCTATTTCAGCCACCGGTGCAACTTCCTTTTCTGGAATTTCATCGGGCAGTCCTTTATTGACGAAAATGCGGTCAAACTCGGCCACTGCAGAATCCGCGGCCTCTTTGGAGTGAAACCTCTCAACAAGAGTGTGTGCCAATTCGACCTTCGCAGCCCGAGGGTGTTTTTCTCCGCTCTTGAGTGCGGCGGTCAGACTCGCAAGGCCTGCTGGAGTCATATCAGTGAGCAGTTCATAGTAGCGAATCATAAGTTCATCTGAAATCCGCATGGTCTTGCCGAACATTTCACGCGGGGCATCTTCGATGGCGATGTAGTTGTCGGCGCTCTTTGACATTTTTTGAATTCCATCAAGACCCTCGAGCAAGGGCACTGTCAGGATCGATTGAGGGGGTTGCCCCACGTGCTTTTGCAACTCTCGGCCAACGAGCAAATTGAATTTTTGATCGGTCCCGCCAAGCTCGATATCGGCCTTCAATTCGACCGAGTCATACCCTTGCACAAGTGGATATAAAAATTCATGAATGTAAATAGGAGATTGGCTTTGAAAGCGCTTAGTGAAGTCATCACGCTCTATCATGCGCGCCACAGTGTACTGACTCGCGAGTTTAACAAAGTCCTGAGCCGAAAACTTCGCCATCCATCTGGAGTTGTAGGCCACTTCAGTTTTCTTTTCATCGAGGACTTTAAAGACTTGGCGAGCATAAGTTTGCGCATTGATCTCAATCTCATCGCCGGTCAATGGTGGCCGAGCCTCGTTTTTGCCGGTCGGATCACCAATCATGGCGGTGAAATCTCCGATCAAAAAGATCACATGATGGCCGAGGCGTTGAAACTGGCGCATTTTGTTGAGGAGCACTGTATGCCCTAGGTGAAGATCCGGGCGAGAGGGATCAAAACCCGCTTTGACTCTTAAAGGACGATTTTCTTTTTCGCATTTTTTGAGTTTCTCGCGCAGATCGGCTTCGCTCACGATTTCAGCCGCGCCCATTTTCAACTGTTCAATTTGACTCTCAATGCTCATTTTCACTGAAACTATCTCGCGTGTTCCACAATTCGCGTTTCGCGAACGACCGCCACCATAATTTGCCCCGTGTAGCTCAGTTCGCGCTCGATCTTGCGAGCGATATCTCGGGATAACATTTTGGCCTGATCATCTGTGACTTTTCCACTGTCGACAATGACACGAATTTCTTTTCCAGATTGAATGGCATAGGTTCGAGCCACGCCATCGAAACTATTGGCAACCGATTCTAGGTCACTGAGCCTTCTAATGAAGGTGTCTAAATTCGCACGGCGTGCACCTGGGCGAGTTCGAGCCAGATTGAAAGCCGACTGTACGATGTGAGCGAGCACGCTTTCAGCTGTGGTCTCGGCATTGTGCGACCTCACGGCATCGACAATGTTTTCTTTCTCGCCATTCTTTCGCAAGAAATCCGCACCGGCTTGAGCGTAGCTGCCCTCAAAAGTGTGATCGAGCCCACGACCAATTCCATGTAGCAAGCCCGCTCGCTTGGCCGCCTTTTCATCCGCGCCCAATTCGACGGCAATTAGACCTGCCAGATTGGCCACCTCTTGCGAATAGGCCAAAAGATTTTGACCATCCCCTTGGCGGTATTTGAGTCCGCCCAAAATTTTCACCACGTTGGGATTGACGTTGTGAACGCCGAGCTCGAAACAAACCTTTTCGCCCTCTTCTCTCATATTGACAAAGAGTTCAGACTTTACCTTTTCAACGACTTCTTCGATGCGAGCGGGGTGAACTCGGCCGTCTTCCATAAGTTTAACTAGCGATTGTCTTGCGATCTCACGGCGAACCGGGTCGAAGCTTGAGATAATTACAGTTTCAGGAGTTTCGTCGATGATCAAGTCCACACCGCAAGCGGCTTCGAGCGCCCGAATGTTTCGGCCCTCACGGCCAATAATTTTACCCTTCATCTCTTCACCGGTGAGCGGTATAGAAGCCACCGTTCGCTCGGTCGCCACTTCAGACGCATAGCGAGCCACGGCTGTCGCCAATATTCGGCGCGCCCGGCTTTGCGCCTCCCGGCCGGCCTCTTCTTCAATCTCAGCCAGCTTTGTGGCCAGCTCTTTTCGAGATTCATCGGTCATTGCGGTTAAAAGCTCATTTTTGGCCTGATCAGGCGACATACCAGCCGCAGATTGAAGCTTGCGCTCCAGCTCGAGCAGTTGTTGTTGCAATTTTTCTTCAGACTCGCGAAGCCGATTCTCACTCACGACCAGTCGCTCTTGCAATTGATCAAGTTCACGCGTTTTTTGACCAATCTGATCTTCTTTTCGCTTTTGCTCACGCTCGAGTTTCGATTCTCGATCTTTAAGCTGAGATTCAGCGGTCTGCATTTTTTGTTTTTCTTTGCGAATTTCGGCTTCTGCGTTTTTGCGGGCACGACTTTCAAAGTCCTTGGCTCGTTGGGCCGCATCACGCTCAATTTTGGCAACCTGACCCTTGGCTCTTTGAAGAATCTTTCCGGCTTCCTTTTCTGCAGACAACAAACTTTTTTGCGCCGTCAACTTCAGTATGGCATAGAGTCCAACGGCTCCCACACTGACGCCAGCGACTAAACTCATCACGGCAACCATATCCATATTCAGGCACTCCTTTTCGGTACTCTTAAAATCATTTCGTCGCTCACGATCCAATCGAGAGACTTGTCCCAACCGTCTTTTGGTAACGCCACAGATACGACCTGCAGCTGAAACACAACTCCAACACGAATCGCTTTTGGGTTTCGCTCAAAATAGCGATCGTAAAATCCCTTGCCCATGCCAAGGCGAGTGCCTTGCCAATCCACAGCCAACGCTGGAGTCAACACCACCACTGTTTTGGCGCCATCACCTTCGCAAAAAAGCTCACTGCTCAAAGCATCGGGCTCATAGATCCCGTGCGATCCAGGTTTCATATTTCTTAAGGACTTTGGTTTATAGAATGACAATTCAAAGCCATCGATCTTCGGATAATAGACGGGACGTATCGAACCCAAAAGGCTAGGGTCTGCCTCGTTTTTCAATGGCCAGTAGGCGAAAACCGCAACATGATTCAGCGAATCGATACGATCTAAAAAAGAAGCCAAATTTTTAGACAATTGCTTTTGACGCCGAATTCTCTCTGAGCCCTGGCAGGCGGATCTTAGAGAGCGATACTCATTGCGCCAGGCGTCTTTGCCCTGACCGTCTAAATTCATTTTTGCAATCCTTACTCACGTTAACTCTCAATAGTGAGTTGGCCTGCAGGGGTAGAATTCAGTTCAGACAGAACATCCTTGGCTTTTGATTCAAGTCCATCTAATCGCGAACCTAGAGCTCGCTTTAAAAAAACCAGATCCTCAGCTAAATGTAAGCAGGCCAGAAGAAGAGCTTTCTGATATGTCACAGTGGAACTTGTCGCCATCGCCGCTTCAACTTTTGAGTCAACAATTTGAATAAGTTCTTTTACAGTTTTCTCTTCATGCGGCGATTTTAGCCGTAGTGGAAGACCTGCAACTTGAACTTCAAACGATGACATGACAATTCCGTTTCGAAGAAGAATTTAGAAATACTGAATTCGTGGAACCCCAATAGGCCAATCCACTACTTATGACTCTATGCCTTAGTTTGGAATCTGTGTAGGCACACTGCCTCTTTTACGCTTGGCATTAAAAATAGGCCGCCAGGCCACAAGCTTTATTCCCGACGGGGCAAGATACCGTAGGGGTCGGTTCCTCTCAGTAGCCCATAGACATGGTTTGAGAGCAGACCCACGATTCGGCGGTACTCGCCAAGAACATCCAAATGAATGCTTGAAGTCACAAGGCTCTCTGGAGTGCCCTTCACAAGCCGGGACATGTGGGTTTCACGAAACTTTTGCTCGAGCTTTCTGGTGGTGCGTTTGTGAAAAATGACCCTTGCGGCAAGATCTTTGTCTCGCGATTGAAAACACGCAACCGACATTTGCGCCACCTCGACCACTGACTTGAAAAGTTGGTCGAGCTCCGTCCAGCCTTCAGCCGAAAAATCCACCCTGAGATTGTGTTTTTTCTGCGCGAGTTCGAGTAGCTGGTTGTCGACCACATCAGCTGCGGCCTCTAAATCGGTGACAAAATACATCATGCGAAGCATCTGTTCGCGCAAGCCCTCAGGCGCGCGATCCATTTGGCCCGCAAGGTATAAGTTGAGCTCGCGCGCGAGTAGGTCGGCACGATCGTCACTTCGCCGTATACGCTCAACTCGGTCTGGATCTTCAACTCTGAACAGTTGCAGTGAGTCGTCAATCATCAAGAGTACGATATCGGCCATCCTCAAAACTTCACGCTCGGCATAGGCCACCACCACCGCAGGATTTTGCCAATCGCGTTTGCTTAAATATTTGACCGAAAATTCGACTTCGTCGGCACGTGGACCAAACACTCGTTCAACAAACTTAGATCCGACTGAAATAAACGGAAAAAACACCACAGCCGCAACAAGGTTGTAAATCGTGTTGAGATTCGCCACGTCCCTGGCGAGCGCACCAGATTCAAAAAATCCTACAAAGTAAGGTGTGAAAAACACGAAAAGCGCAACTGCGGCGACCTTGTAAAGCGTGTGTGCCCAAGCCACTTGCCGACCCACATAGTTTCCGCCAGAGGCCGCAAGTAAAGCCGTGGCTGTCGTGCCGATATTGGCTCCATAGATCCAATACATGGCGTCGGTTAAATCCATTGTTCCGTGCTGAGCCAACGTCATGCCGATTGAAATCGTCACGGCACTAGAGTGAACGATCGCCGTAAACAGTGCGGTCAAAGCCATTGCATAAAGCGGATTTTCTCTTAAGACATTGACGAACGTCACGAAGCCATCGAATTCACGTAGCGATTGGGTGCCAAGCTGAATCACTTCGAGCCCAAAGAACACCAGCCCAAATCCCATAACGGCCGTCGCAAATTGCACGACTCCGCGCCGACGTGACAAAAACTGAACGAAAAATGCTACGGCGAAGAGTGGTAGCCCAAACTGAGCGATGTTAAAACTCAAGACCTGAACGGTGATCGTCGAGCCAATGGCGGTGCCCAAAATCACGCTCATCACTTGAGAGAGCGTGATCACGCCTGCAGATCCGAGCCCCACAAGAAGCGAAGTCGCAGCCCCTGAACTTTGTAAGACAAAGGTCAATGCGACGCCAAGACCTACTCCAAATATAGGCTGACGAGCGAGTGTGGTCACAATCTGCCGAATGCGGTCGGCCGCCAATTTCTCAAGGCTCGAACTCGCCATGTTGAGGCCTAGAATGAAGAGTGCAACTCCGCCCAAAGTTAGAATAAAGTCGCTATGAACACCCAACTGCGATTTCTCCTGTCTTCAACTACACAGGATTAGAATCAAAGAGAGCGCGAGAATAATCAAGGGGATCGAACGCTTTTAATGAATCAACTGTTTCACCAACGCCAAGAAGGAGAGTTGGAATTTGAAGCTGGGTCGCTAGCCCTAGCACCACGCCGCCCTTTGCTGAGCCATCCATTTTCGTGAAAATCGCACCAGTGAGCCCTAGAGCTTCGTGGAAGCGCTGAGCCTGCACCAGTGCGTTTTGACCCGAATTTGCGTCGAGCACAATAAGCGTCTCGTGAGGCGCTTTGTCGTCGATTTTTTGAATAACCCGTTTTGCTTTCTTAAGTTCTTCCATCAAGTGATCTTGGGTGTGCAGTCGCCCCGCCGTATCGATCAAAACCAAATCATAGCCGCGAGCTTTCGCCATTTGGACAGCATCAAAGGCCACAGCTCCTGGATCTTTGACGCCCTCTGGAGCAAAAATCTCAACCGCCGCACGATCTGTCCAAACTTTGAGCTGCGCCTGGGCGGCCGCCCGAAAGGTGTCTCCCGCAGCGACCAACACTTTTAGCCCCCGACTCGCAGCCACGTGAGCCAATTTGCCAATTGTTGTGGTTTTGCCAACTCCGTTGACTCCAACAATCATCCAGACCTGCGGCTTTGAGCCAATGCCATTTTTTTCAAATGGGGACTCCCCCATTCTTGGCACCACCTTGAGCAGATCCTCAGTTTTTGATCTCAAAAGAGTTTTGAGCTGATCGATCGAGAACGACTCGCCGCCTTGATGCTGATCTTGAATACAATCCAATAGCCGAGTCGCCGTTTGAGTTCCCATATCACTCGAATAAAGAATTTCTTCGATCGCTTCGAGCTCCGCCGTACCCATTTGTGAGCTCGAACTCAGGCGAGATTGAATCTTGCCCCAAAATCCCGATCTAGTCTCTTTGAGAACTTGATTCAGATTCGGTGAAGTGAGTGACTCTGGAGCACCAGACGCTGCCGTGGAGTCAAGCTCCACCTTATTGAGTTCGGCCGCCTTCTCATCATCGGTCTTGATGTAATAGCGAGCAAAATAGTAAACAGCCGAGAGTAGAGTCCCTAGCGCGATCGCCGCGCCACCGGCCAGTATGGTTAGTTCCAAATCCATACAGCAGATTTATCGATCACCTTGACGAGCGTCAAGTCAGGAGGTGATACCTAGCGGTACCTATGATTGCCTTAATGACGCCGCTTAAATTTGAATTCGACGCCATCACGGGGAGCCTACCTGGCGAAGGGCGAATCGTGTCAGATCTCAACGTGCCCCACGGATATTGGAACAATCTTGGCTTAGTCGTGGTTCAAAGTGGAAAAGGGAAGGTGCAAACCTCACTCAGTGCCTTGCACACTTACCAGGTGCTCAAGCCCACCCTCTTTGTCGGCTTAGGATCCGCTGGTGCACTCGCCAATCAGCTGGGCGCTGGTGATTTGGTTGTTGCCGAAAATATAATTGAATACGATTTCAAGGCGAAGTTTGGATCGTCAAAAGGGCGTCCCCCCAAATTTGCTTGCGACCAAACTCGAATTGAACGCTTGAAAGAATATGTGTCATCACGATCAGACGACTTGAATCTTCAATTTGGCGATATTGCCAGTGGCGACGAGGACATTATTGAACTCAATGATCGACAAGCGCTGTTTGAAATGAGTGGAGCGCTCGCGGCGTCTTGGGAGCCTGCCGGGCTAGCTCGGGCCGCTAGGTTTTCACAAACTCCGCACATTGAAATCCGCTGCATCACCGATACGAGCGAAAACCTATCTAAAGCTGAATTGATAGCGCAGCTCAAAAACACTTCGTTACAAATTTTAAATTTGGTCCATCAGTTGGGTGGGGATTAAAACTCAGCCTGCGCTGAATCGAGTGACACCGAAACCATCTTCGAGACACCTTTTTCTTCCATGGTGACGCCGTAGAGTCGGTTGTTCACTTTCATCGTGTGCTTGTTGTGGGTGACAATAATGATCTGCGAACGCTTGGCCATCTCTTTGACCAGGTCATTGAACCTAAAAACGTTCGCATCATCAAGCGGCGCATCCACCTCGTCCAGCAGACAAAACGGTGACGGCTTAACCAAGAAAATTGAAAAGATAAGTGAAACTGCCGTAAGCGCCTTCTCACCGCCAGAGAGCAAGTTGACGCTCTGAAGTTTTTTACCTGGAGGACGCGCAACGATATCAATGCCCATTTCACCATTTTCTGGATCTTCAACCAAAATCAATCTGGCTTCGCCGCCACCAAAGAGCACAGGGAATACCTTGGTGAAACGTTCATTGACCTGCTCGAAGGTTTCTTTGAACCTGCGCGAACAGATGCGATTGATTCGGTCGATCACCTTCTTCAACTGATCTTTGGCTGAAATCAGATCTTGGTTCTGCTGATCTAAGAACGCGTGCCGAGTGCGCAAATCTTCAAATTCTTCAATAGCCGATAGATTCACATCGCCAATTCGAGAAACTTTGCCCTTTAGATCTGCCACTTCGGCTTCGAGAGCACTTAAGTCCACTTCGACATCCGCAAATTGATGAGCTTCAACGGCCAGCTCAATTCGGTAGCGTTCGAGCATTTGCTCAGTCAAATTGCTCATCTTCATGCGAGCTTGCTCAAACTTCAAAGTGAGCTCAGAGACCTTGGACTGCATTTGGTGATAATCGTGCTGAAGCGCCGACAAGCGCGCTTCTTTTTCGCGAAGAACCGAATTTTCTTGCTCGTGCAACTCGCGAACCTCAGCCAATTCAGCAGAAACTCTCTGACTGTTTTGAATGGCTCGCTCGTGCTCCACTTTTCTTTGTTCAATTAACACTTGATTCGTCGACAAACTATCTTGGCTACGATCACTCTCAGAAGCCATTTGTGAAACCTGAGTCTCAACTTCATTGAGTGACCTTGTGAGGTACTCATTCTGGTCTCTATAAGACTCTACGTCTTTTCTGGAACCCGCAGCCTCAAGCTGAAGCGCGGTTACAATTTCTTGCAGGCCACCCACACCAGAGCGCGCGCCTAACAATTCGGCGTCTAAAGCTTGAACCGCGGTTTCTAAACTGAGCCGGCGCTCACGCATTTCGGTCAAGCGAGTCGTGATTTCATTGATTTCATCTTGAAGTTTGGCCAGTTGCGCTTCATCGCGATTGAGATCAGCCGCGTGGCGCTCGAGAGCCTGAGCCGAATTCTTAAGCTCAACTTCAGCCCGCTCTAAATCTTTTCGAAGTTCGGCAATATGAACTTCTTTTTCACTATGGCGCTTTTTAGACGACTCAAGTTCTTGGCCGACTTGCTTGACCTTCGCCTCAAGTTTTTCAAGTGAGAGCTGAGCGAGAGCCAGCTTTCCAGCCCATTCTTCGCGCTCTTGCGAGAGCCCCTTGATCTCACGCCTTCTTTTTAAAAGGCCCGACTCGGCACCCTCAGAAGATCCGCCAGTCAAAACGCCTTCAGTTGAAAGGCAGTCGCCATCCACAGTCACAAAAGTGAACCCCGGGTAGTTCGCATGCAAGCGAATCGCCGTCACAAGTCGATCCACAACCGCCACGCGCTCGAAAAATCCACCAATCACGTTTCGAATATCCTCGGGAACGGCCACAAAATCAGAAAGCAATCCTTCTACGCCCTCTTCGGCCTTTAAACTGGCATGGCTCGAGTAATCTGAAGACCCAGTCCAATCTTTGGCGACAAAGCTCGAGCGTCCTTTGCTTTGAGTTTTCAAATAATCAATGGCGGTGAGAGCCTCTGCTGAACTTTCTGAAACCAAAAGCTGAAGACGCTGACCAAGTGCCGACTCCATTGCCATTTCAAAACGCTCTGGCACCTCAACCACTTCGGCGACAGGGCGAAGCATCGGCGCGCCTTGAGAAACACTTCCGTCGACATGCGTTTCGGCTTTCGAGCGCTGCCACATCATGACCTGCTTCACACCTTCTTCGAAACCTTCGAAGTTGGCTTGCAAGTTCTCGAGCCCATAAAGTCGACTCGCCACTTGATTGAGATTGTCTTTGAACTGACTCACCTCAACCCGTTTAACTTCTGTTTGCTTCACTAAAATTTCATAGTTCTCTTGAAAATTTTCGACGTCCTTCATGATGTCGAGCTGCATCTGGCGCTCTGACTCTAGACTTGAGAAGGTCTGATTGCGAGACTTCTCAAAGCGGCCATTTTGTTCGCGCAAATCAATAGCCACTTGTCGAGAGGTCTGAAGTCGTTCGGACAATTCAGAATGACGATCGTTCATTGTTTGAAGACGAACATCCAAATGAGTTTCAGATTGAGAGACCGTCAGCATTTCTCGGCGCTGCGTGGTGAGTTCCAAATCAATTTCATTGATGCGCGCCTGAATGCGGCTCAGTTCAGCGGCTTTGTCTTGATATTCGGCGCTGACCCGCTCGGCTTTGCTATTGGCGCTCTCAAGTTTTGCTTGAACGTCTGTGAGCTCCTTGAGCAGCGCCTCTTTGCGAACCTGACCTTGCTGAAGCAAGTTGCCCGTCATTTCTTTATTTCGGCGCGCCTGTTCGATTTCGAAACCCAACTCACGAATTTCAAGCTCTAAACGAGTGACCTGCTCTTTAGCTTCGTTCGAGTGAACATAAAGACCTTCGATGCGTTTTTCTTGCTCAATGGTCGTTAGCCTCAAGGCCGCAATGTCAGTTTCTAGCTGGGTGCTCTCAACTCCAGACCCAGTCTCTTGGCTCTTGAGATCAATCAATGTGCTTTCGAACTGGCTGGAGTCTTCTTGCAAACTCAAAAAGGCCTTTGCCGAAACGAGCATTTCTTTTTCTTGAAGTTCCCTTTTCAATCCACGATAGCGCTCGGCCCGCTGCGCCTGTCTTTCTAAGCTGTCGATCTGGCGTTTTTGCTCGCCCAAAATATCCTGAAGTCTCAAAAGATTTTGTTCTGTCGAAACCAGCTTTCGCTGTGATTCACGCTTTCGAACCTTAAATTTCGTGATTCCAGCAGCTTCTTCGATGAGCGTACGGCGATCCTCAGGTTTTGCCGTGATGATTTTGCCAATTGCACCTTGCTCAATAATCGAAAAGCCCTTCGAACCCGCCCCGGTGTCCATAAAAATTTCTTGAATATCTCGAAGGCGCGCCGCCTCTTTATTGACTAAGTATTCGGATTCGCCGTCGCGATGCAAACG
>JBGSQJ010000182.1:0-4266 GCA_041738165.1 Bdellovibrionales bacterium | reverse complement strand
CCAAAACTGAGCTAGGTTAGTAAGAACAATCTGAATCATTGCCCCCGGGTGATCCAGTACAAACCGAATCTGCTCCTGAGGGTCATTGCCTAGTATCATAGAGCTATAGACCGGCTTGCAAAGAGAGCTCCACAAAAAACTCAAGGGCAGCGCCAAAGCCACGATCGCAGCCAACACACCAAATGCTTCTTTAACTTTGAAATTTGGTCCTATGGCGATCAACACAAAGAAAACTATGGGGAAATAGATTTGCTTAAACAAAAATATAAAACAGCCCGAAACAATGAGTGACAAAAACAACGCTCTTTTTTTAATTTGGGAATTTTGATTCAAGCTCAATAGCGCAAACGTGCCAACAACATACAAGGCTACAGTTGCGTTCAATATGCCATCAGGTGACATCGACGATCTCAAAAAGCAATTTGTAGGCAACATCATCCAACCCATCAGTGGCCAGCGCATGGCAGGGCATAGAAAAAATGCCAGACCCAACAAGGCCATCGCCAAAGTGAAATTACCAATTCTACCCAGGTACAAAAGATAGAGTGGTTTCAAGTTCAGAGCCCGACCTATTGCAATCACTGGGGAGCTGCCCAGGTAGCCCAATGGAAAGTACAGCGAAGGATTCGTAAATACTAAAAACTGACGACTTTCTTGGTCTAAACTCTCGCTTAAGGCGGCCTCCCACCTCACCAAACTCAATTTTCCGGATCGAGTCGCAGTAATCCCCTTCATCATAATTGTCGAAACCGATTGTAAACTCTGCGGCAACGTGTCGCCTGTGTTCCCTCTCTCTTTTTTAGATAAAAAATGGCCTTCAGAGATTTGATAGGAACGATAGAAATGAAAGTTTTCGTCTGGAGCTTGAAATGGCGGAATCACAAAAATTAAAAGAAATCCAAAAATCCAACTAATTGCAAAGAGCTTCACCATAAATAAGTTTAGTCGCCCGAACAGCCGGTCAGCCGCATGGCTGTGGCCGACGCCCCGGATCGAATAGCCACGAGAGGATCATCTTCTTCGAGCGAGCGATCAATCGACCACTGACCAAAGGGCTGAATCTCAAGCTGAGTTTTGCTCAAGACGGCGTACCTAAAGCGGCCATGGTCGTTCGCCAATTGGCACTCTTGTTTTTCTAGTGATTCACAAAAAAAGTCTGAGCTCGCCGACACCGCTTTGGATTCTAATAACACCGAGCTCGCCACATCTGTTGTGGCAGAAAAGATGAGCTTCAATTTGAATTTATCAACCGTTCTCACCGCCGAACCGGATTTGCCATTTTTTGCAGGCAAATTTTCGTCATTCGCAAAAACTTCGGCCATCCAACATCCACCGGGCGCCCCCTTTTCAACGACGATCGGCTTTGTTTGCGGGGCCCGCGACATGGCCACCGCAGAAAGCGAAATCACGACGGCTCCCACCGCCGCAACTCTTTTAAAGCCGATCCTCCAGCTGGTGAACGGAATTCTCAGATCTTTCAATTGTGAGCCAAATGAATAAGTGTGTTCACGGTGCGTTTTACCTTTTCTAAGTCGAAAGGCTTTTTGATGTAATCGTCAGCTCCGACGTCAAAGCCGCGCTTCACATCTTGATCGCTCGTTCGACCCGACAAAAACACGAGCGGAATTTCTTTTAAGTCGTCATGGGCTTTCATCATTTCGGCCAACTCAAAACCATTGATCCAAGGCAAACCAATATCGAGCATGATCAGGTCAATGGGGGCGCCGTCGAGCACTTCGCTCAACTGCGTGCCGTCGGCCGCCGCCAACACTCGGTAGCCATCATCTTCAAAGGCGCGGCGAAGTGCCATGCGAATGGTTTCGTCATCTTCGATCAGCAGCAATGTGCGCTGCACTTTTTTGTCTTTCAATTTTCGGAGTTCATCCAGCTGAACCACTCCGTTTTCGCTGATGCGCTCCCGGGTGAGCCGCTCAATTTTGTTGACCAAATCTCGAGTGTTGATCTTTCGGCTCACGAGTGCCCTTGCGACTCGAGCCAACGTTCGGCGTCGATCGCGGCCATACAGCCGGTTCCTGCCGCCGTAATCGCCTGACGATAGATGGGATCTTGCACATCTCCGCAGGCAAACACGCCCTCAATAGACGTGTAAGTAGATTTGGGTTTGGTCGTGAGATACCCAACGTCATTCATCTCGAGAACACCCTTAAATAAATCAGTATTAGGTTTGTGGCCAATGGCCACAAACACACCTTCAACTTCGAGTGTGCTCTCTTTGCCTGTCTTTGTGTTTTTTAACTTGGCGGCGTTGACCCCTTTTTCGCCTAGGATGTCTAAAACTTGGGTGTTCCATAGCACTTCAATTTTTGGATTTTTGAGAACCCGCTCAGCCATAATTTTAGAAGCACGAAATTCTTCACGTCGGTGAATGACAAATACTTTAGAAGCAAAGCGCGTTAGAAAAGTCGCCTCTTCCATAGCCGTATCGCCCCCTCCAACAATCGCGACTGGCACGTTTTTAAAAAACGCTCCATCACAAGTGGCGCAAGCCGAAACACCTTTACCGAGCAATCGTCGTTCGTTTTCGAGCCCCAGGTACTGAGCCGAAGCGCCCGTGCTAATGATCACCGCCTTAGCCTCGGTCACGTCATCGTCAATCCAGACTCTAAAGGGGCGCTTTGAAAAATCAACCTTGGTGACGTTTCGAGTGACGAAGCGAGTGCCAAAGCGCTCAACTTGCTTTCGCATCACCTGCATAAGCTCGGGACCCTGAATGCCGTCGACAAAACCAGGGTAGTTTTCAACGTCTGTCGTTGTCATCAACTGTCCACCCGCTTCGTAACCCTCAATCATCAACGGCTCAAGGTTGGCGCGCGCTGAATAAAGGGCGGCGGTCAACCCTGCAGGCCCAGAACCAATGATCACCACGTTTTCAACACGCTTCTCGCTCACGCTTGTCTCCTCGTTTTCAACTCTCTTTAGTCGTCGGTTCTTGTTTCACACGTGTATCCGATAAAGCATCGGCTAGAATCTTTTGTAGAAACCAATGCCCGCTTGGCCCACTCGCGCATGCCACAATAACTGTGATTCGAAACAAATCTTTCATAAAGGTATCCCGCTCGATCGCTATAACCATAGTTCATCACCACGGCGCCATTTTGCCGAACCAGGTTTTGTGCTTGTGCACAGGTCATTGTCCACGAGCTAGGCCGAGCAAAAGCCACCGAACTCATCAATGTCGCGATCAATAAAATGTATTTCATATTTCCCCCAAATCTAAGAATTCAACTACCGTGCGCCGATACTGGCACTGGGCTTTTTGATCTTCAACGTTTGCGCTCCTCGTCGCGCCCCTATAACCTATACTGACGCTTAGCACTAGGATCTTTGAGCCAATCCCATGTGAGCTTTGCCACATCTTTCGGCCCCCATATCACTTTGGCGCGAGGAGCAGCCCCTTTGGGCAACAAATCGGTGTCCATATACCCAGGCGAGAGATGGCGCAAATCCCAGCTGGGATATTCAACCTGCAGAGTTTCGACAAGACCCTTAAGGGCATGCTTTGCGGATGTGTAGCTGGCCGCCCTTGGATCCGCCGAAGATTCAGCAACCGCGCTTCCTACGGTCAACACCTGCGGAAAGTTCTTTGCTCTCGCGAGCGCGTGAAGGGCTCTCGCAATACTTACAAAGCTCAACTGAATGGCCCACTCATGATCCTTCCATTCGCGATCTCCATATAGAGCGTAGGGACCCCCGCCTGCAACAAACATGATCTTTGAAAACTGCACTACACTTAAATACTCGGCGAGTTCACGCTGACTTTCGTGACTCGCCAAATCACCTGATTGGAATCGAAAGGCTTCGCCCAAATCGATCTGTGGCGGGCGACGCGACCAACCCTCGACCACAAAGCCATTTTTTAAAGCGATTTTCGTGAGCGCAAGACCAAGCCCCCGACTCGCACCGGTAATTAGAATCTCTTTCATGATCGGAAATTTTGCCTCGAGCGGGAGAATGGCGCAATAATTAAACTCTATGCCCAAGATTCGGTTTGAAAAACCAATTCAAGAGCTCGCCGTCGAGACGGGCTCTAATCTTATGGAGTCGTTGCTCAACTCCAATGTGCCTGTGGCCTCGTCATGCAAGGGCGATGGCATTTGCGGAAAATGCAAAATTCGAGTTGTTGATGGAATGGAAAATCTTTCACCCCATACAACCGCAGAATCTATTTTGCGTGAGCGACTAAAATTTGACTCTCACACTCGCCTCTCGTGCCAGGTACAGGTTCTTGGTGATGTGACCATCGAC
>JBGSQJ010000139.1:0-18176 GCA_041738165.1 Bdellovibrionales bacterium | reverse complement strand
AGGATTGTCCGGATACCGATCTTAAGAATGGCCCTTTGCTGTATAACAAGGAGAAGCTGAATATTGACAGCGCTTATACCACTGAATTGTTTACCGATTCTGCAATATCTTTCATTCGGAAAAATCGTAATAATCCCTTTTTGCTGACACTTTGCTATAATGCTGTTCATGATATTGTGCAACAGGTGCCGGAGAAATATCTTAAAAAGTATGGATTACCGGCATTCCCCAGCTACGATTGCACAAAAGAACAATACAGGGATTATGGGACACGCTATTCCACAGTTGGAGCTACCCCTATTGATGAGATGCGGAAGTACTATCTTGCCAACCTTGAATGCCTTGATGACAATATAGGCCGTTTGCTGAACTCATTGGATAAGCTGAAATTAACAAAAAATACTCTTGTTATATTCATAAGTGATAATGGAGGTTCCCCTCAGACATGTGCCAATAATTATCCCTTATCCGGGTCGAAATCCACCGAGTTCTCATGGCTCCAGTCCACGTGCGCCTTTTCGATCGCGTCGAATTTAGGGTGGCCCAGCAATTCCTTGTCTAAATTTTTACTCTCGAGAAACGGGTCGACTGGCGGGTCATCCTCTGTTGGCAAAGGAACATCTTTTCTTGTGCTGAAGTGGTCAAAACTCGAATAGAGGTTTTTTATTTCTTTCGTTTCGAAATTCAAGAGCAACAGCTCACTACCGACAAATATTCGCCGACCTTCAAAAAAAAGTTTAAATGCCCTTAAAAATCCACCTAGGCTAAAAAAATAATCTCGGTATATGGGAACGTGTTCGTGCTTGGCACTTAAAATGGCCACTTGATTGTTTCCAACCGGAGCAAAACTATGATGAGCAAAAACTCTAGGGACTCGCTCCGCCAATGGAATTTCCAATTTCAAACCTGATTTGAAACTAAACTTCATCAGTTTTGAAGTGACATACTGACTCAGCACAAGCAGCCCGCCATCCAGAGCTCTGGCCGCATAGTGGTAGTTCTCATTTTGCGGGCCTGATGCACCGGTCTGCGCCCAGACCAACTCACCCACTCGATTGATGATCGATGGGAAATAGTGTTGGTGCCCCACTTCGTTTCTAGATACCCAACTCATGTAGAAAAATGGATTCGACATTTTCCGATCAAGCCGCACCTTCTGCTCATAACAAGAAAGTGGCGAAGAAAAATGCTTTGAAAAGCGGAGCCTAGATTTATCCAACAAAAACTCTATAGGTTTCTTGTAGGTCACGGGAATCACTCGAAACGAGAGGTGGCCGCTGGCATTCTTTTCTACCGGCGCCCTGAAGTATCCAACGTCCTTATTGCCATATATTATTGATGAATCGCGAATGGCTTTTGAACCCTGGATTTCGACCTCATAGCTTAAATCCAGTGGATCTGCTGGGATGAAGCACTTCGAAGAGGCCGACGCCGAAAAAGCAAAAAGAAAGAAAGCCATTTGGATCATGCTTGAGTCTTTCTCCCCTTTAGAAAGAAACACTTCATGCAGACCCTTTTGATTTGTCGAACCGGGTACAGGTAAAAGTCGACCACGGGGGCCAAATAAGCAACCACCATAGAGCGCTCTTCAAATCGATTGTTTGAGATTCCAGGTTGAATTTTGGATATCGGGACTGCGGGAGCTTTATAGGTCCCAAAAATTCTATCCCATACCACCAAAATTCGTCCATAATTGAACTTCATGTCTTTTTCAAGATCGTGATGCAAGTGATGAAATCTGGGTGTGACAAAAACATTACGTCCCAACCATCCGCCATCCCAATCGATTCGACTGTGGCTTAAATAGCCAAAAAATTCGTTAAGATACACAAAGAAAATAAGACCTGTAATCTCCCAAGCAAACACATACTGCACGATCGCGGCTGATGGAATGATCATGAGAGAATCGAGCGCATGAACTCGGTTGCTCACCCACATTGTCAAATGTGTCGACGAATGGTGAAATTCATGTGTCGACCATAACCACCTAGATTCGTGTTTCAATCTGTGGGCCCAATAAGACACAAAATCGTTAAGCAATAAGGCGAGCCCAAGCTGAATCCAAAATGGCGAGCTCGATAGAAACTCAAGAGAGTGTCGCTCATTGCTAGCCCACCAACTGACTGCTCCAAACAAAATTACGTTGGCCAAGAGCAGACGAAAACCCGTGAAATTGAACAAAAGACTGAGGATGTCCCACCAATCGGTCCGCTTGGGATACGCAACTCTCTTAAATGAAGAATCCTTGAACCCGACAAGTACGAGCTCTAAAATCAATACAAAGAGAATGATCGGTAGAATCGAAAACTCAAACCAGAATGTTGAGATCAATCTCTCGGTTCCCAAATATAAAAACAGAGTCTCCAACACAGCCCAAGTGTACTACCCGCCCGCCCCGAAGTGGAAGCCCTCCTTTTTTATTTCATTTTCGCGTTGGGTTCAGTTAAATTGAGACCTTGAAAATCCTAGAAAATCGGCTGGTCGCCCTTGGTTTAGTTCTTGTCGCATTTTTATTGCACGTTCGATTTCAACTCTATGAATTCGGCGTGAATAGCTATGGTGTGCGAGATCTTGCACGAGGTGTAGAAATCGCAAATGGCCATATGGTCTGGGTTGGTCCTGACACCCTGTTCGGCAGCTACACGGCTGGACCGCTTGTTTATCTTTTCAACGCGGGTCTGGTTGGCCTCGGCCTCAATCTCGAACAAGTATTCATCGTCTACCTGGCTTTAACATTTGGCTCGCTCATGTTGCTCAGCGCGATACTGTCTAGCTGGTTGGGAGCTCCCATCGCCCTTTGCAGTCTCACACTTTTAGCAAGCGCGAATCTGATGGGCTCAGTAGAATTTATGAACAACTCGGCCCTCATTCTCCCGTGGTTCACGGCCCTGATCGCATGCTTTTATTTCTACTTTCGACAGAACTTGAAATCGTCCGGGCTCACGACACCCCAAACTCTAGGCGGCTTTCTTCTGATCGGCATGGGCTGCCACATTCATTTGTCATTTTTAACACTTACTCCACTTTGGGCCGCCATTGTGGCTGGAGAGCAAGCCGGTTTTTTCAAATGGTTCAAAATTGTAGCGCTCGCGCTCTGCGCTCTTTTGATCTCATTCACTCCCCACCTTATCGCCTGGCTCGGCTTTACTCACTTCAAAACCTGGGATGGGCCCGCTTTCTTTGCAAATTCTCACGAGGACGCTTTTGGATTTGAAAATCTCTACAATGCAAATGTCTTTCAGGTAACCAGAGTCACCGAGAAAATTCGCGCTTACAGAATCGAAATGCTGACCCTGTTTCTTTTGATTTTGGGAATGCAATACGGATTTCAGCGGGAACGCCACCAGAACCATTGGCTGTCTAAACGGGTGGGGCATTGGTTGCTGGCATTTGGCCTTGCTGGAATCCCGTTGAATTTAATTAGTAACAACGCTCGCTACATTTTGATTTGGTTCTGCGTTGGTCTCGGATATTTATTTTTCTCATTTGGAAGCGCCAAACGGACAAGGGTATGGTTCTCCAGCGGTCCATTAAAGATCCTGGTGATCTCGGCACTCTTGATCATTGCATCTGCTCACGCGTTTTTGTCAAAGCCAGCTTCTGCGTTTAGGGTTCAATACTCACTTCGAGATCTTTTGAGTATTTGTGAAATATTTAACGATAAGTCGATCTCGTTTGGCGATTTGACCTTAAGTTCATATGAGCTTCTCGAGCCTGAGGCCGACTCAAGTTTTCGCTACGCAGAATTTTGTTTTAAAAAAAAACAACGCACATTAGCAGAAGGGGCTCCGGCTCACTACTATTTCTTTTTACAAAAATCACTGCTAAAGCCTGATCAATCTGCAAAAGATTTTCTCTCAGATAAAATCAATCCAGTTATGCCCGAGTCGCTTTTGGCCAAAGACTTCACTTTGATGGGCCAGACTCCCCGGGTTATGGTGTTTCAATCTGTAAACCTCGCACCTCTTTCGCGAATACGGCCCACAGGGTCTCTCGATGCCTACAAATTTGATTTGGGAATTGGTTTTCAAAGAAATCTCGCTCGGTGGGACGAACTATCGTCATTTTTCGGCAACGCCGAAGACCCAAAAATTTGGCGCGCCGACCTTTGCCCCCATGTTCCCTATTGCAGTGTGTTTTTGATTGTTCCGAACGCAATCGGTCCCTTGAAGATGGTATTGTTCTCAAGGTTGTTTCAATGGTCCAAAGATCCCCCGCTTTCGGGGTGGATCGAAGATCCTTCGATTGATATGAACTGCGCTAATAGAAAGTTGAGCCTTTCTTTAGGGAAACATCTAGGTTTTCAAGACTTAGAAAGTATTTCGGTTTCTCGGTACTCACCGGTATGGATCAATGATCCTGGCCGGTGCGACGCTCCGTTATCAATCGAACTTAGATTTTCTAAACTCAAGATTGAACGCATCTACTACCAACGCGAAATTTTAAAATCAGGCGGCGGTCACATCGAGTTCAAACGTGTTCAGGGGCCGGGATTTTACTTTTAACCAGGCCCGACTCGCGCCTATACAGTTTGCTTAGGATTGAAGTGTTTCGAAAACCAAGCTTGAACAATGTCACAATAAAGGCATTGAGTCCAATCGTCTTCAATGTGCCCTTTGTCTGGTATCGTCGCGGCGAAACCATGATGGGAGCGCGAATCACGCAAGCTTTACCAGTTCCTCTAAGCCTTTCTGACAGAAAAAACTCCTCAACAAACCCGAGATCAAAGATTTCGTCAAATTCGCGGATCAACTCCGTTTTCGCAAAAATTCCATTGGTCCAAACCAGATCGAGCAGATTCACGTGAACTAGAAAATTTTGAAAACCCGCGTAACCCTTCATAATCCAACCTGCGCCTAAGTATGACTTAACAAACCCACCCCAGCCGACTTGTCCCCGGTCAATGACCTGAAGCAATGTCGACATGGCGCCACTCGTGAGCCTGCAATCACACGGCAGAATCATTAAATAGGGAGTGTTTATGTGATCGATTCCAGAGGCGATGGCTCGGCCAACCGAGGGATTTTTTTTCGCAAAGCGTTCGCTAATATCAACGACTCGCCAGCCGTAAGCTTCGCAATGCTCTTTGGCCAGGGCCAAAGAGTTGTCTGTACTCATTGAGTCAACGAGCAAAACCGAACACCGGCCCTTAGAGTCTTCTCGACGAAGTGTTTGCGCGAGCTCTTGCAAGCTCGCCACGATGACTTGTGATTCATTTCGAAAGGGAAGTAAGACTGTGAGAATCTTGCGTTGATTTTGACTATCCACCAGGTTGGTCCGCAAGCTTGGTTTGCAGCCAGCTTTTAAGCTCTTGCTTGAAGGGCGACAGAGTTTCTGTGAACCTCAATTCATCATAAAGTACGTGCAAATCTGAGCCAACATCGACATCTGTAAGCGGATCCAGATAAGCCACAGTGCCATATTTTTTTAGTTGAGTGTCTAAACTCTCAAATGCATTTGAAGTCGAATACGGGATGCTATCAAAAACACTCTTTGAGACCACTTTTCTACCCGCCAACAGGTAAAACCCTCCATCGAGCGCCGGGCCAATCACATAGTCATGATTTTTTAATTTCTCAGCCGTAGCCTCGAAATGCCTTTGATCAATTTGTGGAGAATCTGAACTAATAACTATGGCCTCATCGTTTAGATTTAGCACATAAGAGTACGTCGATCCGAGTCTATCACCGAAGGTCCCCTCACCCTGCCAAAATGTTTGAAGGGGTGCCAAGTCAATTAGAGGGTCTAATTTTTCTTCGTAATGTGCCAAATAAACTCTGCGATCTTCACCTGCCTCAGCTCGACGTACAAACTCACCAAACTCTTGCCGGAGGCAATGAAGAGAAAGCTCAAAAAAAATTCGACTTTCAGACTCGCCAATATCGAAGGTCAGCCGGGTTTTAAGGGGTGTATGAGAGGCCGTTTTGGTAAAAATCGCCAAACCTAGGGACTTAGGCATACCAAGATCAATGCCAGATGAATTCTAGAGGTGTCAAGGTGACGGCCATCTGAATTCTTTTGTTGGCAGTGGCTCCGAACCGGTAGCATCAATCGCCAAAAACATATCCGACAAGACGGCCGCGCCCGATCCAATCGTTCCGGTTTGTCTATAGACAATCTGATACCCCTGACTTTGAATGAATCGCTCCAGGTCTCCACCCGTCTCGTCCAGGTCGAAAATAAAAAATGGTCTTTCAATTCCGCAAATCTTAGACAGATCCGCTTCCCAATCGAAAAGATTGCTGTACCAAAAAGCAATCCCGCCTCTAAATCGTTTGAGCCCCTTAGTCAGCTCACATTTGTGAAGATGGTCGGTAGCCAGTCCCCTCATATCGAAAACTTCGAGCCGATCACCAAATTCTTTCTTAAGATAATAAATCACCATCCCCATTTGCACCGACAAAACGCTGCGGCGTTGCTGCAAGTAGGGCTTTAGAATTGGCCGCACTTCTTCGAGAAACTGAATGTCTCTTAAGTTTATTCGGCTACCGACTTCGAACCAAGAATAGGGCCCTAATTTTTCTGTTGAAATCACATCGCCGCGATAAACCTTTAGGGCCTGCCATAGCGGCATTCCTGTCGATTTGTTTTTAACAAACCAAAGCTGTTGAAGTGTCGCTAAAAAGATCAACCCCCAAAAGACGGGGATTTTTGAACCCAAATTACCAAGGACCGCAACACCCGATAAAAATGCAATGGGCAGCATAGGTACCAAAAATCGTCCCCCTTCCATCCAATCTCCACCCGAGAGCACAATGAACAGCGAATAGGAAAATACAAACAAGGCTCCTGCAACAACTCGATTTTCAATCGGACTGGGATCATGGCGACGGAAAGATTGCAGATACCCAAACGCCAAAAGACAAAAGAAAAACAAAAGTACAGGATCCTCTAACGTTTGATTGAAAAAATATCTCAGCCCATCTCTTGCCCTGTCGAGACTCAGCCCAGGCGCCTTGGCATGCACTGGCAAGGGAAAGACATAACCTGTATACAAATAACTCAGGATGGTCTGAAAAAAGAAAACCACAGAGCCAGAAAGAAGCACCAATCGGCACGCCTTGCCTATTTTTTTTTCATGAACACAATAGAGAACCAAGAACGTTATCAATACAAAATACGACTCTGGGCGCACCAATACGAAAAGCGAAGCACCTGCCGCGAGCTTGACCCCACGACTTCGGGTCTCTGCGGGATCAGAATGTGATTTCATTATTTGCACAAACAAAAAGAGCGCCGCAAATGCCGTGACGGTGTTTTCCATGCCGCCAAAAATCCAATACATATATTTTGAGCTAAGTGCCAAGAGCAACGGCGCGAGCCACCAGCCGCTCCTGTTTTGGCGATCACTCATCCCAAGATAAAGGACCGCCAGTGAACCCGAGACAATGGATATCGCCTTGGCGATCGTGATCAATGGTAAGTCGGTTACGATTTTAAAAAAGGCCAGAAGGGTAACGAACAAAAAACTCGTCCCCTGCTGAACTGTGACGCCATTGTAGTCGAGAAATTTGCCCGTTCTAATGAGTTCAAGCACGTGGTAGAAATATATGTGGGTGTCGTCTCTTCCTGCGGACGTCACAAATAAAAAACCCGACCCCAACAGCAGTGCCAACGCGATCAGCGAAACACTGATGCGATTTATTTCTCGGCTGCATGCCAATCGATCCATATGCCTCACCCTATACCATTTGATATTTGCATTGAAGCTACTCGTCGATAGCTATAGATTTAGACCATCGAGGTTTGCTTCTTGGCGCATCTGGTCACAGCTGGGTTTTAAGGGAGTCATAATGAAAAAAGTCATGCTGATATATCCCCCTGGCAAAGTCTTCATTCGGGGTGAAGACCGCGCCCAATGCAATGTTGAAGATTCCACCTCTACTGCGCCAAGAGCACCAAATGATTTGGCTTACGGCGTGTCGACACTGAGGCGGGCCGGTTTTCTTGCGACTGCACATGATTACCAGGGAGAAAATGAACGAGACACAAAGCTCTGGCGAGACCTAGAGCAAATCGGGCCAGACATTGTCGTAGTGAGCGTCACTACGTCGACCATTTTGTCAGACCTCAGATTGGTCCACAAAATCAAAGCACGGCGATCAAATTTGGACGTTGTTCTCAAGGGCGCACTTTTTTTCGATCCATCTGATGAGCTTCTAAATTCTTTGGACCTAACCGATATTGACTACTTGATCGGTGGAGAGATGGAGTTCGCGCTGGCACCTCTTTTGTTAGCTCATTTCAATATTGAAGGAGAGATCCAAAATGTGAACGGAATTCTCTATCGATCCAATGGACGTTGGACCAAAACACGGTTCTCTACTTGGGCGGATTCGCTAGACGAATTGAGCTTTCCCGATCGCAGCGCCATTGATAATCGGCGCTACTACCGACCAGACACCGGCGCGCCCATCGCCACGATTGTCGTGTCACGGGGCTGCCCGGCCCAGTGCACCTTTTGTCTGACACCGAGAATTTCAGGCGCCCAGCTGCGCCTTCGCGCGCCAGAAAATATACTTGGCGAAATTCGTGACTGCTACTACCACCATGGAATCAAGGATTTCTTTTTTCGCTCTGACACATTCACAATGGACCCCGAATGGACGAGTGCCGTGTGCGATGCCATAGTTCATTCGGAACTCAACGGAAAAATCAATTGGGTCGCCAATTCCAGAACCAAGCCCATTAGCCTAAAAACTTTGACTAAGATGAAAGAAGCGGGCTGTTGGCTTGTAGCTTTTGGGTTTGAGTCGGGCAGCCAAAACTCACTCAATCTTGCAAAAAAGGGAACCACTCTCACTGACAATTTCGAAGCCGCAAGGTTGGCCCAATCTATTGGTCTGAAGGTGCTTGGATTTTTCATTATTGGGTTCCCCTGGGAGAACGAACACGACTGGATAGCGACACGTCAGCACATGTTTGAGCTGGATCCTGATTTTGTGGAAGTTCATTTGGCCTACCCTCACTTCGGCACCAAACTTTATGATGATTTTGTGACGCAAGGTTCTCTTTCGCCCTCGGACACGCTCGGGGGAGATTGTTTTTCGCCGAAGTTTTTAGACGAGAGTCAGCGTCGATCTCTTGAAAAATTTCGCTCTAACACGCTGCTGAAGTTTCATCTGCGACCGTCATATGTTTTAAAGAGATTGCAGGATGGACTTGAAAACCCCTCCGTGCTGCGCGGTTATTTTAAATATGGACTTAGAATGTTAGACTCCAATCTTCAATTTAAATGGGCCGAGCTCTAATGGAATATTCGATTAAAAGTTTACAAGAGGGCTGGCCCCAGCCTATGTATGATCGAGATGTAAATCGTTTCTTTAAGAAAATATTTTTTGAAAACCCCTCTGACAACCATGAATTGAACGATCAATTCAAAGCCGCATTTTTGCAATGGCTAAGCAACGATAAGCTCAACACGATTAGGGGAATTTCTGAGTTTCAAGATTTAGACATTTGCGTAGGCTGCACGCAGTTCATCGACGATCTATATCAGACCTGGGGCTCAGACAGTTTAATGATCCTTGAGGGCGACTACAAATACCATTGGCGCTTGAATCAAAATATAAAATTTCACTCTTTGAGCACGTTGGTTTCTGGCAAACGTCTTCTTATGTCAATGCCATTTCCATCTCTAGGAGACATTCATCCCGAAATGACAGAAATCTTAAACAGGTGCCTTGAACTTGGAGTTCCTGTTCACCTAGATGGCGCTTGGCTTGGATGCTCCCGCAATATCACGTTTGATTTTTCACACCCGGCCATTGAGAGCTTTGCGATCAGCTTGAGTAAGGCGCTGGGCTTGGGCGGTAACAGAGTGGCCCTGAGGTTTTCACGTCAAAGATCAAGCGGCCCCATCTCAATCATGAACGATTTCAATATGACCTGTCAGAGTCTCAGCCATGTGGGGTTGAAATTTATGAAAGAGTTCGGAGCCAATTATTTTTGGAATCGTTACGGAGCCGCCTACCACAAAATATGCACCGATTTTGATCTTACCCCTACCAACGCGATTCACGTGGCCAAAAGGGGCAACACCGTCGTCGGCACACGCCCGCTTCTGCGGTTTTTAGAAGATCGCTAAATCAAGACTTGATCGTTGCCGTTTTTTTCGTTTCTAGAGGCGAGTTCACAAGCAATATAAATGCGAGTAAGGCGCTGCTCCAAAAATTGATTTTCATCATGTAAAGGGTCACCGCGTGAAAGATCACAATGAACCATCCCCAAAAGCGAAGATTTCGAAAATTCAATGCCGGCCAAAGACAACTGATTTGAAACCCAACGACGAGTAGAAACGACAGAAGCGAGAGCCAATCCGGTAAAACAAGGTCGAGAAAAGGTCGACCATGTATGGTCGAGGAGTAGTTCAATGTTCTGGGCAAGTAACCCACCATTAAGTCCATCGGCGATTGGCCCCTCGCTACCAAACTCCAAAGACCCCAGACCTTACTGATCCCAGATAAAAAATATGGCACTAAAAAAAATCCACTGGCCACATGGATCAATTTTGCATTTTGATTTTCATTTGATCTATGCGAATCAAAAGAACACCAACAAAGTAAAAATGAACAGAAAAACCAACTCAAATCTGAGTGGTCAATTTTACCAAAAGAATAGCGAAACGCGAGAACTTCAAACAACACCAAGGTCGCGATGAATCTTAAGCTTCGCCTCATTGGGCATTGGACAACCAAAAACAGCAAAAATGCACCAATGGCAAATGTTAACTTGGCAATAGGATTGACAAAATCTGCAGGCAAGAATTTCGCCCAATATACAGGCCAGAGAAAATCGGCCTCTAAGAAATTAGATTTCAAGTAGAACGGACCTGTTTCAAACAACACAATTAGCAAAAAGCCCGAATAAAAAACTCGCAAAAATCTTTTGAGCTCTTCGTTTAAAATGACTTGCTCGGGAGCCTCGATGAATTTTAGCACCTATTGGATCTCCGCAAGATGTTGCGCCTCGTGCCACTTCATCTGACCTCGATCGGCCCAGTCTAAATTGAGCTTTTTCAATACCAAATGCCAATCCGCGCGAGGCCGCAAGTTGATCAATATGCGATTTTTTTGAATCTGGGCTATTTCGGGCTGGTTCGCCTCTATCGCCCTACCAAGATGTTGAGTCCAAAGGTAGATTCGCAACTGATTTTGCCCGTAGATCTGTGGACAACTAGGACTTTCACAAAGCCACTGCCCATTAGAATCTTCAATGGTTAAAAAGTAGGCTCGCTCGACACTATTGGGAACATTGAACATGTTCCACGCCACAAATGGCAGCACAGATGTTCCACTTCGCGACAATGTGGCTATCAAACTACCCACTAGATATATAACAAGCGCAAAATAGGCGAAACGGCTTTGGTCAACTTTCATTGCGTCACGCGGTCGTCGCGAACCGAGAGCTTCCATTTACTTAAGTGCCCTAGAAAATACTCTGAACTCAAAATATGGTGCTCAAGCACGCGCCCGACCTGGTAGGAGTCATATGATTCTATCCCATCAACGAAGAGCGCCGGATGAACCAACCAAAGAAGACTCAACTCCTGTGTCCTTGCCAAACGAACCGCTCTTTCAAATTCTAGCACATAGCTTCTTAAATCCATTTTTGAACCAGAAAATATTGTCGCAAATCTGTCGTTGGTTGTCAGCCCTAGAGCTTGGGATTTCTTTTGAAACGCCTTACCCCAAAAGCTGAGCCACCTTCTCTTGGCGCCCAAATCGAAAGTCTGAAATCCCGTCGTGCATCTTAAGATGGGGGAATATTTTAACTGTGAAATCTGTTTCAAAATTACGTCATCGATCCCAGGCCACTGATGAATGTGATGATGAGAATCTATGTGATCTGGGGATCCCCATTGAGACTCAAATTTTTCGAGTTGGGCCTGAAACTCGGCCGCAACAGCTTCTTGATCAATGTCGCCACGGCAGGCCCTGACAAACAACTGCCACGCGGGCAAAAAGCTTCCGCGCTCATCGACCAAACCTGACCTCAAAGAAAGTTTAGATTGGGGGCTGAATCCGCTTCCGGTAAGGCAGAAGTGAAGTCCGCGTTTTGCGATACGACCACACTCTGACTCAAAAATTTTCGCTGTCCTCTTCCATCGAGGGCTCACGACCAACGCCGATACGTTGGTGCAAATCTGATTGCGCACTAAATAATGGGTGGATGCGTCGATCCCCTCAGACATCCCGTAATCGTCCACACAAATCTCAATTGGCACTTGAAGAGTTCCGACAGATCAATTGACGTCCCCGCTTTACTGAATAAAAAATTCCCGTATTATTGCCCTTATGTCTATAGAGAAGTTCTGGGATCAAAAGCTCGAGCGCTGGGATAACAAAAGTTACCCGCGACCCGGAAGCCTTCGAGATTTAATTCTGCCTAATCCCATCGCTCATCGCCTGAACTGGGCCGCAAATGCATTGGGCCCACGCGTATCAGGCAAATCCGTCTTAGAACTAGGCTGCGGAAGCGGCAGGCTCCTAGGTGAATTGGTCGGCTTTCATCCCTCCTCACTTATAGGAATCGACATTTCAGGTGAGGCCGTAGATTTGGCGAAAATCCGACAGCAACAACATCTCGAAACTCAAATGCGGTTTTTAAAGGGCGACGCGCTTGAAGTTGACTGGCCGGCAAGCGATTTTGTCTGTGGCCTAGGTCTAATCGATTGGCTTGATCATTCGGAAATTCAAAAATTTTTTGCTAAATGCAACGGGCGGGATTTTATTGTTTCTTTTTCAGAGATGCGCTTCAGCCCACAGGTTTTTTTTCACCGGGCGCTCGTTTTCTTAAGTTACGGGTACAAATCACGGGGCTACGTTCCGAGGTACTATGACGCCAATCAAATTGCAGAATGCGCAAAACCCTATGGCTTTGAGTCCGTATATTTTTTTAGAGACAAGAACTTGGCCTTTGGCACATTTGCGACGAGCTTCGAAATTGAATAGAGTCAAACGGCACTTCGATTCGGTTGCTCAAAACTATCTGGCTCGACAAGACCGTGGGGTCTGGCAAATTCTAAGACGCCGTGAAATGGCTGCGCTTAACCAAATGTTGCCATCTGCTCACCGTTTGAGCGCGATTGATGCGTGCTCAGGGCCTGGCGCTTGCACGGCGCTTTTGCTTTCAAATGGCTCTCGAGATGTGCTCATGGTGGACTTTTCAAAATCAATGCTCGGGGCCCGCGAAGATGAATTTGTTTCTGTTTGGATGGGGGATTTTGCCGATCTTAAGCTCGTTACAAAACGCGATCTGGTGATTTGCGCCGGTGGCCTTGAATTTTTCGACGCTCCCACCTCTTTTTTTGCTTCCGCATTTTTGAACACTCGTGATGACGGGAAACTTCTAGTGCTCTATCCTCCCTGGTCCATTTCAGGTTTGATTTACGCTCTCCACCATTTTTTTAATGGAATTCGCATTCGACTTTTCTCAAAATCTAAAATTGATAGGCACGCCACACAGTCGGGCTGGAAGATTCAGGCAAGAGCCAATGCGCATCCCTTTGCAACAGTGGCGCTCTATGCGAAGTGAATCACCGCGCGCCCTCTTTGTGGTCAATGGCTTTGGGCTCGGCAACTCCACCAGAAGTCTCGCGCTCGCCAAGGAGCTAAATGAAAATGGCTTTGTGATAGATGTCGCCACCTTTGAAAATGGACTTGAGTGTTTTGGCCGGCGCACTTGGGTACGGTCGGTGCACGAACTTTGGCCGCTGAGTTATCGATACAACGGTAAGCACGAGCTCAGCGTGTTCAAAACGATTTTGGCTAGCCCAAAACTCATTTTAAGGCTTTTGCTCAATGATTGGCGAATTTTAAGGCTCATATTGAGGCTGAAGCCCGATAAAGTTATTTTGGATTCTCAGTACCCAATGATTTCCACTTTGCTTTTTAGAGGGCGAACCGTGGCAATCAACAATTCAAAAGAAGTTCTTCAATGGTTTTTTAAGTTTCGACCCTTTGCCTGGAATCTGCTTCCACATCTCGTCTTTGTTGAACTTTTAGATTTTATTTATCACTGGGTCATTGTGCGAAAGGTGCTTGTTCCCTCGTTGCCGAATTTTCAAGAGCGCTGCTCACTTTTAGTTCGCAATGGCCTTTGTCCTGGTGAGCGTGCTGCTCTCACCCACATCACCATCATGGTTTCAGGCTCAAATCAGTCTGGACTTGGGTTTGATCCGGATACATGGCAATTAGACCTTGATATTCTCGTTATGGGAGCTCCAGGCTCTGACTCCAGAAACGTGAAATATCACGGCAAAGACACGGATAACATCAACGCCCTCAATCGGGCCGATTTGTTGATTCTCAATGGCGGTCTGTCGTCACTTAGTGAGGGGCTTGCGCTTCGAAAACCCATGGTGATTTTACCTCTGAAGAATCACGCTGAGCAATTTGTGAACGCCAAAAGGCTCGAACGGCTCGGCGTTGCCATGGTGACCTCGCCAGAGCGAATCGGCTTTGACATTCACGTGGCTCTCGCCCGTTATTCTCAGATGAGAAAGGCCTACGATGACTTGGACATAGACGAAAATGCCGCCCCAATAATGGCGCGCCGTCTAATCAATATGACAGAGCGGGAGCCGCTGAAATTTTCTGCAAAGGAGTGGCCGCTGGCTTAGTTTTTAATTAAGCTTGGCTTTGCCGAAAGGTTGATTTATGCCCGCAAAATATTGGTTTCGCGTTTTCTTTATGTGCCTCAGCCTGGTGGGAGTCGTTGTGCTCATTTCCCACCTGAAAACAAAAACCCCAAAGCCAGGCGGGCCCGCGCGAGCCAGCCTCAAACTGTGTCATACCCGAATTTCTAAGATTGAACTGCATTCCGGCTTGAAGATCTATCAAGTTGGTATCAACTGGTTTCGCGAAATGGATGGGGGCCGGCAGGAGCTCGCACCCGTGGCGGTTGAGAAGTGGCTAAGCCGAAACTGCCAAGTTTCGGCGGTGGTCAATGGAGTTTTGGATAGCCTTTCACCTCCTCCCGTTTTGGCCACCTTTAGCTACGTGGACGGCGAGGCGCTCGAGCTCTATCAAAGGGCCGACAATCACTATGTTTTCTGGGATTTTAAAGTATTTGAGTCGCCCCAATTGGATCAGGCCTTAAAAGAATTGGCCACCTTGCCAGCGGCTCCATAATGCGTCTCCCCTAGGTGGCCCGAGGACCCCTGAGAGCATTGACAACCTGCCCTACGTTCTTTAATCATAGCGACTCCAAAAGCTCGTTCAGGTGTAGCTCAGTTGGTAGAGCAAGCGGCTGTTAACCGCTGGGTCGGGGGTTCGAGTCCCTCCGCCTGAGCCAATTCTAAAAAAACCGGCGACCATTGGTCGGCGGTTTTTTTATTTATGCTAAGCCGATGGGCGCGAACTCGTAAGATGGGGTTCGACCAAAATGCCACGAAGGTATTTTGGCGCGAGTCGAGGCCTCATGGCCGAGCGAGTCCGAAGGGCAAGGGCCAGCACGGCCCGCAGCAGTCCCGACGCCTGAACTTTAGGAAAACTATGGCATATATAAAATCGTGTTCGACCAAAACCAAAGACGGCGTAAAGATTGAACTCCGCAGCCCTAGTGAGGCTGATGCCCAAGCCTTTATTGATTTTTGCACTCAGATTTACTCAACCAGTCCATATTTAATCACTAAACCCGATGAATTTACGCCAGATCTCGAAAAACAAAAGGCATGGATTCAAGACCTACGTAGCAATACAGGAGCCGTTTGCATCACCGCGATTCATAACGATAAAATCGTTGGCAATATCGACTTTCGAAACAACGGCAATCGTTCTAGGCTCGCACACAAGGGCCAATTTGGAATGGGCGTTTTAAGTGATTGGCGCGGAAAAGGCGTTGGCGCCCTACTTGTCCAAAAACTGACCGAGTGGGCTCGCCAACAAGACAACCCTATCGAAAAAATAGAACTTGGCGTACTGGCCAAAAACGAACCGGCCATTGCGCTTTACAAGAAGATGGGATTCACAGAAGAGGGCCGCTTGCGAATGGGCATCAAACTCGAAAGCGGCGAATACATCGATGAAATTCTAATGGGGTACATCCTGTAAACACAGGCTGGCCTCCCCTACCGGCCGATCTTTGAGAGTACGTGCGAGCGTGCAATTTGAAAGTCACGAATCATCGCTAGGCGCTTGAGCTTCATCGCAAAAAGTTTTTCACTCGCACCAAGAACATCGGGAGAGTTTTTCACCCCCCTGCCGTATTCCGATTGGGTCAACTGATAGTACTTTTTTGCACTCACGATATTCTCGTCAGCCTCGTGCACTTTCGCATGCAAGAATTTGAGCTCGTCAAACTCTCTCTCGACATGCGCTTCATTTTTTTTGCTCTTGTAGTTCGCCAGCAACACGGCAGCGGCCGCCTCGCTGCGAAGGGCGTCAGCTTCGTGACTTGAAGAAATCCAGTCAAAGGCACTCATCTTAAGCCGCAAACCGATAACCGTCTCTCGCCGCTCTGTTTCATCAGCCGGTTCCTCTTCGCGTTGGTTGAATTGATTCCAGCCCGCATAGGCGTCTACCTTGGGCAGCCAACTTCTCGACGCCTCTCGAGCCGCCGTTTCAGCTTCAATGGCGATCAGCTCGGCGGGTCTGACAAGGAAATCATGGTCTTTGTGTGTGTGTTTGATTTCGCTTTCCCATTCGTCCGAGTGCTCAAGTTCGGATTCTATGATCAACGAATCGTCAGGCTCATGACCGATAAGAATTAACAATTCCCTGGATTCAGCTTGAATGAGGAGCTCAGTTTGATCCAAATCACGCTTTAAATCGATCGCATTCATTTCAAACTCAAGTCGATCAATGGCCGTTGCGACGCCACTTTTGATTCTTCTTTGCGCCGCACGCAGATTGCGGGTGTTCACTTCGAGCATTTCTTTAATGAGGGACTTTGAATTTTTATGAAAGGCAATGGTCCAAAATAATTCTCGCGCTTTCGCAAGCTCGGTCGAGATCGAAGCTTTAACTTCAAACTCCTTGCGCTCAGATCTAAGCTTGAACACTTTCTCACGAATCCGGTCACGACCACCATTGTAGAGATTCACGCTTGCTTCGACTCCATATTCGGGCTGGGTCTTTTGGCTTTGGGTTCCTGTCTTAAAAGTCTCTTGTGCCGCGTGGGCTTCGATTTGTGGCAAGAATGATCGAGAAAAATGACCCTCGCGTCTCTTTGAGCCCTTTGCTTCCTCTCGACTCGACTGAACTTGCTCGTTGCGCCCCTCAATGAGGGGCTTTAGATCTTCGAATTTGACCCTCACCTCGCCCGCATGTGTGGTGGAACAAAAGCAAAGAACAGTAGCTACAAATAAATATCGCTTCATTTCTTGTCTCTCATTTTTTGGGCTCGATCGTCCATTTGACCTGATCGCTGTGACCACCCTGTTTTATGGCCAAGGTAAGGGTAAAGCGGTGCGCACCCTTGGGATCCAAAGCCGCGGTCCAATGATCGCCTGTTGGTTTTAGCTCAACATTTTGCGTTTTTGTTTTTGGGAGCTCGACTGTGGCCGAAACCGGAAACCTGCCAACATCGGCTGGTTTCAATTTGCCAGGGGTTTTAGGGTCTAACTTCGTTTCAAATGGATAGATCTCAACAGACTTGTCTTTGTAAACAAGCTCGAGGTGAACGGTCTCCAATGATCGCATAACCCCGCCTTTTTGAAGCGGAACTTTGCTGGGCCCGTGGTCATGGCCTTCGTGAGCCGCCCCTGTGAACGGCAAAAGCAAGAGCACCAGACTCAGAATGAACCTATGCATTGTTTTCTCCTTGGATAAATGGGTTCGCATTTTCTTTATTGGCCTTGTTGGCTGCTTTCTGACCAAAATTAAAAAAGACCGTGGGAGTGACGATAATGTCGAGCAATGTCGAGCTGATCAAACCACCAACGATGACCACGGCGACCGGATGAAGAATCTCGCTGCCGGGCTGGCCTTTTGCAAATACCAAAGGAAGCAAGGCGAGGATCGCAACTGTCGCCGTCATTGTCACTGGCACCAACCGTTCAAGCGAGCCCCTCACGACCATCTCTTTAGTAAAAGCCTCCCCCTCATGTTTCATCAAGTGAAGGTAATGTGAAATCATCATTATGCCATTGCGGGCTGAAATTCCGCACAATGTGACAAAACCAATCAAACTTGCAACGGTGAGACTTCGATCCGTGAGAAAAAGGAGAACAA
>JBGSQJ010000115.1:0-3867 GCA_041738165.1 Bdellovibrionales bacterium | reverse complement strand
AACCTTCGGCGTTCAGATGCAAAAGCACCACGCCCGCCAAACCTATCAGCCTGGCGACTTCAAACGCTTCAATTGGAGAGCTTGTCTTTGCCAACCTCAGTGATTTTCGCCTTTTCAAGCAGATGATTCACAACTTTTTCTTCAGTGATCTGAAAGCTCAAGCGAGACCGACGCTCGGGTGTACCGTAGAATTCATTGAGCCTGGCCAATTCAATGCCGGTCTGTTCGGCGTAATCAGAGATTTTTTTCTCAATCTCATCTTTGCTGGCACGAATCGAGAGTTTTTCTGCCAAAGCGTCAAGAAGAAACGTGGATTTGACCATAAACGCCGCCGTTTCGTTAAAGTCGCTATCCCATTTTTTCTTGTACTCTTCGAACTCAGATTCGGCGAGACCTTGCTGCTTCATTCGATTCTTAAAATCTTCTTCGAGTGTTTCTCGTTGTTTTTTAACTAGAGTGTCTGGAGCTTCAACGGGGTTGGCTTCTACCAGGGCTTTGACCACTCTGTTTTTTAGGTCATCCATGATGCGCTTGGTTTCGCCCTCTTCGATATCCGAGCGAATTCGAGCTTTGAGCTCGTCAAGAGTCTTAAAATCTTCACCGAGTTTCGCCACCAATTCATCATTGAGCTCAGGCAATACCTTCTTTTTAATGGCTTTTAGCGTGACATCAAAGGTAACGGGAGCTCCGCTCAATGAAGCTTCATGGTAGCCGTCTGGAAAACGCAAATTCAGCGTTCGTTTGTCGCCCGATTTCATTCCGATTAAGCCATCCTCAAATCCCTCAATGAACTGCTTGGCTCCAATATCGAGCAAATGCCCTTCAGCCGAACCGTTGGGCAGCGGCTCGCCGTTGACGAGACCAACAAAATCAATTTCAGCGACGTCGCCTTCGCTCAAAGCACGGTCATCGAATACAGTCGTGGTTTCGGACTGACTTTTTCTGATGTTTTCTAAAACCTGATCGATCGGCTCGCTCCCGACTTCTAGCTTTTCTTTTTCAACCTTGAGGCCTTCGAAAGTTTTCAAGTCGACTTTGGGGCGAATTTCAAATTCTGCAGAAAATGAAAAAGCTTCGGCCTCAGTGATCGGCTCAAACGAAACTTTAGGGTACCCGACAGGCTCTAAATCATGGTGTTCGAGTGCCTGCGAGTAGTGTTCGTTGATCAGATCATTGAGCACGTCGGTCTTAACTTGATCAAAATAGATCGACCGAATGGTCGCCAGGGGGGCTTTGCCCTGTCTAAAGCCCTTTATGTTGGCCTTTTTTTGCACGTCCTTATAAACTCTTGAAAATGCACTTTGAACAACATCAGCTGGGATTTCCACATTGATTTTGCGATACAGGCCTTCGAGCTGGTCCACGGTGGATTTCATTTCGTCTCCTTTGACACTTGAGCAACAAACGCTCGAGATCTACCGCCTATGCCGCACTTTGCCAACCCTTAAGACACCCTTGTTTCGCGCTGCACGAGGGGATGGCCGATGATTCACCTCGTTTCGGGTAAGGGTGGAGTGGGAAAGTCGACCGTGGCGGCGGCGTTGGCGTGGCGACTCAGTCAAGAGGGCCGTAAGACTTTGCTCGTCGAGTTGGGAGCCAAAAGTCACTTTCGGCATGTGTTCAACATGGAGGTCGGTTCTGAGCCTGTGTCACTGACCACCCATTTGAGCGTGACAAGATGGGTGGGTGAAGATTGCCTGCGAGATTATTTGCGCTATTTGATTCGGGTCGAAAAGGTTGTGCAGCTGTTTTTTGACAATCGAGTTATGCGCTCTCTCATTCAGGCCGCCCCGGCCCTTAGAGAGCTGGCCATTCTTGGGCAGTTGACGAGTGGAATACGCAAAGTCGGCCCTCGCTTACCCTATGACGATGTTGTCGTAGATTCCTATGCGACGGGGCACTTTCGCGCTCTTTGGCGGGCGCCAATGGGAATGTCCGAGGCGATCCCATTTGGTCCAATGGGTGAACAGTCTCGCTCGATCACAAGAGTCATGATGCAGCCCGAACATGTGAAATACTATGTTGTTTTGGTTGCCGAAGAGCTGCCGACCACCGAAGGTCTCGAGCTGGCTCAAGATATTCAGACGGAGTTGAATCAAAAATCCGAAATTGTGCTCAACAAATGGCTCGAATCGCCTTTGACCAAAGAGGAACTCAAGGGCTTCAATGGCCATGAGTTTGCCGATTACCTCTCAGTTTTGCTCGAGAGACAGGATCAAACGATGAATCAGGTTCGAGCCAGTGGGCTCACTTTTACAAAATGGCCTTGGCTCTTTACAGGCAATGTGGGCGAGCGCATTCGTGAACTGGCGCAGCTCGGCGGAGCAAAATGAAAAACCGCTTTGCCCCGTTCAAAGTTTTGGTGGTTGCAGGAACAGGTGGAGTGGGCAAAACGACTTTGTCTGCAGCGCTCGCCATTCAGGCGGCGCAAGCGGGCCAAAGAGTGTTGGTTTTGACGATAGATCCGGCCAGGAGGTTGGCTCAAGCGCTGGGGTTAGATTCGAATGTGGGAGAAACCGTCGCGGTTCCCGGAGTGGATCGACTGTTTGCCAGCATGATTGATGCGCGCAAAGAATTTGATGAGTTTGTACTTGGCAGTATCGATTCGGGTGTGGCCAACGCCTTGTTTAAGAATCGTCTCTATCAGCAGCTGGCATCTAACCTCAGCGGCAGTCAAGAGTTCACGTCCCTGGTCAGACTGAACAAAGCCGTCAGGAGTGGGGATTACGACCTTGTTGTGCTCGACACGCCGCCTATGCAAAATGCAGAAGACTTTTTTGCGGCCCCCGATCGACTTTCTGCACTTTTTTCTGAATCGGTGATGAGCTGGTTTACCAAATCAGACGATCAAGATGGAATTATCAAAAAAATGATTCATCGAGGTACTCGGCTAGTGACTTCGGCCCTGGAGTCGGTGACGGGCAGTGTGTTTTTGGCTGAGCTCAAGGATTTCTTCAATCATGTTTCTCATTTGAAGAACCGAATTCGCGAAGTGAGCGACCAAACCCGTGCGCTCTTGAAGGATGCAAAAACGGGATTTATTTTGGTTACGGGATTTGACGAGCCAAAGCTCAAAGAAGCGCTCGAATTTCAACAAGAGTTGACCCAAGAAAACTTTCATCTCACCGCGGTCGTCGTCAACCGCTGGTTCCCCGATTGGAAATTGACCGACGAGTCTCAGCATGTGGAGTGGCGACTGCATCCGAAGTACGCCCTGCTGCAAGAGTTCTATGAGAGTTTTTCGAGTTACTTTCAAAAGCGGCGAGAGATGTTCGAATACCTGGTTGAACGGATGGATCACTCGGTTCCGGTATTGCGACTTCCAGACTATAAGCGTAGTGTCCTCGGAATTGATGAATTAAGAATGATCGCCAATAAATTGGAGGAAAAATGGGAACTTGTAGAATCCAAACCATCCTCGCCTTGATTCTCGTCGTTGCGGCGTCGGGCTGCCAATCTAAGAGACCTGTTCCTGATCCGAAACTGCGGGTCGACAATTCAGAACTGGCGCAAAAGAAATTAGACAATGGTCTTAGAGAACTCGAAAAAAAAAACTACGTAGCCGCCGCAAAAATATTTGACCAGATGTTGGTGTCCAATCCGGCCACCGAATTTGACCTCGTCGTGCTGTATAACTCGGGGTCAGCCTATGAAGGGCTTGCGCAATGTGAAAAGGCCGTGGAGCGTTTTCGCAAAGTGATCGGCAGTTCACGGGGCCGCTTTTTGCGAATCGAAAGTCAGGCGCTTTATCACTCGAGTTTGATGTACGAGTGCTTGAATGATGATCGACGCACCATCGCGTCGCTGCTCGACGCGCGAAAACGGGGCTTGGGATTGTCTTATGAGATTCGAAATGCAGAAATTCCA
>JBGSQJ010000114.1:0-18048 GCA_041738165.1 Bdellovibrionales bacterium | reverse complement strand
ACTGTGAAGCCCTTTACTGTTTTGCCTTCGCGAATCTGCTCGACCAATACGTCGTAGAGAATGTTGCTGGGACCATCTGGCAGCAGTCCAATGAGCTGGCCGTCAAAGAGCATATACGAGGCGTAGTGCAGACACTTTAAGCCGTCTGCTGGAGCCTTTAATCCAAATCCACGCACATTGAGGTCTTGGTCCACCCAAACCCCTGGCAGAGTCTCACCAACGCCCTCGAGTTCACAAAGCAGCAGTGTGCAAAGCGCTTTCGACTCAGAATGGCTTTTGAGCATTTCCTTTGGCCAATTCATATTGGCCGAGAGCACCACTCCGTCGGCATTGGCCACGGCAAAGGTGTCGCCACCCAAATTGAATCGTGCATTCCATATGCCGCCGCCTGAACCCAGAATTTGATCTTCATGACTAAAATGCAGTCTCACCTCTGGGGCAACGACATGTTTGGCGGCGAGCCGAATTGATTCAGGCAAATAGTGAGTGTTGAAAGTGAGATCGGTGAGCCCAAGCTGGCTGAGCCAATAATAAGGGAAAGCCAACATGGGCACGTTGAGAAATTCAACCGCTGGCTTAGCCCGTTCTTCTGTTATGGGCTTGAGCCGTTCGCCAAATCCTGCGCTTAGCACCAACGCCTTCATAGGGCCTCGTAATCGCGATCTAATACTTCTGAAGAAGTCATGATTTCAGTGAATCTTGGAAACTTCCCATTGAACAGCAGAGCCTCAGACACGCGCGTGGCCGTGGGCTTGATGTATTTCAGATAGCGTGTGTCACGGCGTGAATTGTAAAAACTAGCAAAGCTGCCGCAGGCCTTGTAGCACCTTTGAATCGTCTGAAGATTCATGACCTTTTGAAACTCTTCGCTCAAGACGTCCTTCACTCCATACCCCAGGGCCAGTTCATGGTAGTATGACATCAGCGATCGAACCGAACTATCAGAGAGCTGAACGTAAGAATCATAAAACAAACTCACCAAGTCGTATTGCAATGGGCCGAGTCGTGAGTCTTGAAAATCAATCACCACGGTCTTGCCAAGTTTCAGCATAACATTGCGGCTGTGATAATCTCGGTGGGTCACAAATTTAGGTTGTTGATGAAGAGTTTCACAGATCTCGAGCAATTCAGATTGCAATTCGGTTCGTTGCGATTCACTTAGTGAAACCTCGGCCACCTTTTCGACAAAATGATCGAGCGCATAGTTCATCTCCCACATGAACTTGGCTGTGTCGAACTGAGTGGTTTGGCAAAGACTTGCAGGAGACCTTGGTTTGCTGCATTCAAATTGGATTCGCACCAATTCATCTAGGGCCTGGCGATAAAAGGGCAGCACGGCTTCTTGAGTTTGATTCTCCCAAAATTTGCGCTCGAGGGTCAAATCTCCCAAATCTTCAAGCAGCACCACTCCCAAATGAGCGCCAACTGCTCGAACTTTCGGCACATGAACTCCGCAAGCCTCGTAATGAGCTTGGACATTTAAAAAAGGATAGCTCTTCGGATCGTCAAACGGCTCCCAAGACATCAAAACATACGATTCATCACCGCTGATAATACGAAAATATTTTCGCGTCGAGGCGTCGCCGGCCAAGGGCAGGCATTCCAATTTCTCAGCAGCGATCGACTCGCGCAAAAAATTTAAAATTTCTGATGAAAGCATTCCTGATTATGACGGGCTTTCAGAAAGGCTGTCGAGAAAATAATGAATGAGGCCTTCATCGCGATAGCTCGAAACAGGCCGCGTGAGTTTGATATAGACCTGTGACAATTGCTGAATCAAGGTGGGGTTTAAGAATTCGAGGTCGCGCAAGTCGGCGTAAGTCAGCCCTGTCCCTGCCATAATCAAGGGTCGATCAATAGCGGGTTGAGTGCACAGAATCAACAATGCCGTTTGAATATTTTCAGGGAGCTCAGAAACGTCCGAGATAAAAAGTGTCACAGCGCCAAGAGCCATCAGTGAGGTGACCCTCGTGCGGTCGGCTAAATTGATATCGTCGAAGTTGAGAAATGCATATCGGTTGCTGTGTGAGTGAAGTTCAAATGCCATTTTTCGAATTTCAGCGGGATCGTTGCTCTCGATTAAACAGTCAGAGCGAAAAATCCAGCGTTTGTCGGTGATTCTATCGAACCCGGCAGAGGTTTTGAGCCGCCGGCGAAAGGGCAAAATATTGGGCGGGGTGTCCTCACGTAGCCGGTCCAAAGCGGCTTCAATTTCAACGCCGCTTTCAAACCGAGTTTTCAGCTCGAAAACTCCGCCGATGATCGTATCGAAGGTCAACTGCAGCTCATTGGTTTCAGCTGGGATCAGTTCCCGTGAGGCCTCAACGCCCCATAGGCCATGCTTTTGCAGCCTTCCTGAAAAGGGCACAGCAAAACGCAAAGCACCGGAGAGTGGCGGAGCCTCTGTCAGTAGGTCAAGCGAAACGGCCCACTGGCATTCAAAATAAGTCTTGAGTGAGATAGAAGACCTTAAGACTCGGTCTTCGTGATTCACTCTTAGTTCAGTTGTGTTCATCGATCTAGAGGTAGCCTATCTACAAATCGCGTGCCGCTTTGATGGGCTTTAAAAGACAGATGGCGCAAGTCAAAGCGCCATCATCTGTACGAAGTGGAATTTATTTCAACATTTTACGTTTATCGAGACCATACTTTTCGACCTTCATGATCAGGCCGGCCCGGCTGATTCCGAGCTCTTTTGCAAGCTTCGACTTGTTCCAGCCCGTGCGTCTTAGGCCTTCGCGAATCATATCGCGTTCGAGGTCCTCGAGGGCATCTTTGAGCTTGCCATGAAGTCTGGTGCCTTGAACTTTGGCTTTGTCACCAGTGTCTAAAATCTTAGGCGAAAGCATATCAGCGGCGATTTTAGCTTCGGGGCCCGCCAGCACAATCAAGCGCTCCATCTCGTTTTGCAGCTCTCGCACGTTTCCTGGCCAAGCGTAATCATAGAGTTTTTCAAGAGCTCTTTTGGTCAACACTTTTTTGGGGCCTGTGGTCATAACGTTCGAGTTGCCACTACCAGATTGCGCCTTGTTTAAGAAAAATTCAGCGAGGAGCGGGATGTCTTCTTTGCGGTCTCGAAGTGAAGGCACGTTGATATTGATCACGTTCAATCGATAGTAAAGATCTTCTCTAAAAGTTCCCGCCTCAACCATCTCTTTTAAATTGCGATTGGTCGCTGCGATGATGCGCACATCAACCCGTCTATGCTCAACCGCCCCAACCGGTATAAAAGTTCCCTCTTGCAAAACGCGCAGAAGTTTAACCTGCATGGTTGGCGAAGTGTCACCAATCTCATCTAAGAAAAAGGTTCCTTTGTCGGCCATTTCAAACAGACCTTTTTTATCGCGAATCGCGCCGGTAAACGAACCTTTGACGTGACCAAAAAGTTCAGATTCCAAAAGATTATCGTTAAAGGCCGAACAGTTCTGGATCACAAAGCCCTTGTCTTTGCGAAGCGAATTGTAGTGGATCGCTTTGGCGATCAACTCTTTACCGGTACCGTTTTCACCTTGAATCAGCACGGTGCTGTCGGCGCCCTTGATTTTGTCCATCAGGCTGTAGAGACTCTGCATGGGTTTGGATTTACCGATCATGTTGTCGTACTTGTAGCGACTGCCGAGTTCTTTATTGAGTTCTTTGATTCGGTTTTCACGAGAGGTGATCTCAAGGTGCAGGGTCACAACCTCTTGCGCCACAAGTTCAACGAGCTCTAAGAAGTGTTCGCGGTCTTGATCGTCGATAAAACTCACTTTCGAGATCGCTTTGTCGATCGTATCGCCGCTGGCTCCAAAGATCGCCATGCGTTCACGAATTTCTGAAATTCTTGAGACCTGTGAGCGATCCTTCAAGAATCCAAGTGCGACCACGCAGCCCATGAAGTCATTTTCGATTGTTATCGGGATCACGGCCATATCAAATCCGGCGGTCTCCCATTTTCGCAGTGAATAGCGACTGCCAGAAGATCTGATTTCATCAAATGATTTTTGTATGCTATCGGCAAGGCTCTCTAAAGAAGTCTCTTTGCCCAAGAATGTGGCCACTGCCGGGTTGCAGTAAACACTTGAGGCGCTTGCCCCGCTGCGGATTTGGCCGCGTTCATCAGTGAACACCACATCGATGTTCCACCAAGAGTTAAGAATCTGTTTGAGCTTCTTAATGACGTGAATATGCTCGAACTCGTCCCAATTGATCATATTTTAGACTCCTCGAAAAACTGCCTAAACTCTTATCGTCAAAAGTTTGGACAACTTTAGGGGTGTCTAAAGTCGAGACTGTAGCTGAAAGAAGCGAAAGTAGGCTCCCTGAGCCACCATGAGCTCGTCGTGGTTGCCTTCTTCAATGACTCGACCTTTGTCCATGACCAAAATTCGATCACATTTTGAAATGGTCGAGAGTCGGTGAGCAATAACGAGGGCCGTTCGCCCCTTCATTAAAGAGTCGAGACCTTTTTGAACCTCGAGTTCACTCTCAGAGTCTAGGGCGCTGGTGGCCTCATCTAGCATCAATATGGGAGCATCCTTAAATATGGCCCTAGCAATGCTTATACGCTGTTTTTCTCCGCCCGAGAACCGCGCACCGCGCTCTCCGACTTTCGAAGCGTAGCCCTCTTGTGAGGCGGTAATAAATGCGTGAGCATTGGCCAATTTGGCGGCGGGCTCGACACCTTTATCGACTTTCTGAAAGTTTCCAGACCATATGTTGCGCTGAACAGACTCTGAAAACAAAAACACGTCTTGAGTCACCAAAGCCACATTTGAACGCAGGTCCGCAAGATCCATATCGGTTAGCGAAATACCCCCGATACGAATTTCCCCCTCGGTCGGATCAAAAAAGCGCGGCAAAAGATTGATCAGGGTCGATTTGCCAGCGCCGCTGGTTCCCACCAGCGCCACTTGTTCACCCTGTTTGATCGTCAGATTCACTTTTGACAGCACTTCGGTTTGGTCATAACGAAATGACACGTTTTTAAATTCAATAGCGTCCCATTTTTTCGGAAAGGGCTTGGGATTGGCCACCTGTGGGACGATGTGGGTGCTATCCATGATGTTTTTGAGGCGCTCCAGAGCGACGGCCGACTGTTGCATCTTGATGTAGCCGCCTTGAACTTTTTTAACTGAATCCGAAAGCAGCCCAATGGCAAAAATAAAACTCAGAAAATCACCAATACCAAGAGTCGATTTGAGTGCCTGCTGACCAATATAGATTAAGATGAGCGCCACAAAAATCGAGGCCATGGCCTCAGACACGGGACCAGACGCTTCTTCTCGAGAGATGATCTTGCCCTTTGAATGCAAAAATTCGTCAGCTTGAACCTCAAAGCGCCGGCGCATTTCATCTTGCAAATTAAAAGACTGAACAACTCTGGTGCCATCCAAGCTCTCTTTGAGGATCTGGGTCAAATCCTCCATGGACTCTTGATTGTGGCGCGAGTATTTGCGAACGCTTTTTGCAAATTTTCTTAAGACAAAAGTGATCAGAGGCAGAGCGATCAAAATAAAAAGCGTCAGTTGCCAGTCAATGTAAATGAGATAGCCAAACGTGAAGAGCGCCATGAAAGGCTCTCTCACGATGTCGGCAATTTTCTGAAAGCCATTTTGAATGACCGTGATGTCGTTGAGCATGCGCGAGATCAATCCGCCCGAGCCGCGCGCAAAACCCTGAAAAAATCCCAAATTCAAATCGAGATATTTATTCATTAATTTTCGCCGCAAGTTCACCGCAACGAGTTCAGAAATATAGAGCATCCAAAAAAGGTGAAAGTAGCGAAGGGCGGCAGCAATCAACCACACGCCTGATATCGCCAGGGGCAACATAATCGTCATTCGGTGGTCGCCGGCCTTCCAGGCTTCGGGCAATCGGCCAAGCAGCTCAGGCGTTGCAGCTTTAAGACCGCTTATGATGAGGCCAAAAAGAAGAACAAAAAACATTCGGCCTGAGTAGGGCTTGAGTTCTGGCCAAAGCATTTTAACAATCAAACTCATTGCCCCAGGCTCTCCAAGTAAGCTTTTAAGTGGCGCCCCGTGTGTGACCGACTCGCGTTGTCGGCAATCACTTGGGGCGATCCGGAAGCTAAAATTTTGCCGCCCTCGTCGCCGGCTTCGGGACCTAAATCGATCACATAATCAGACGCCCGAATCACCTCAAGATTATGCTCAACTACCAATACAGAGTTGCCGGCATCGACCAATCGATTTAAAACTTTGAGTAGCAGATGAACTTCGCGAAAATGAAGGCCCGTTGTAGGCTCGTCAAAGATGTAGAGAGTGCGCTGAGCATTGGACTGTGCCAACTCGCGAGCCAATTTCATACGCTGAGACTCGCCGCCGCTTAAGGTGTTGGCACTTTGCCCGAGCCTAAGATAGTCGAGACCCACATCTTTGAGTACCGAAAGGGGGCGCCGAATGTTGGGAAACGAGACAAAAAAGTCCATGGCCTCGGCCACAGTCAGATTCAGTATGTCATTTATATTTTTGCCCTTGAACTTGCACTCGAGCACTTCACTTCGATAGCGCTTGCCATCGCAGGCGTCGCACTGAATGCGGATGTCGTCCATAAACAACATATCCACGAGCTCAAAACCGAGGCCTCGGCACATGGGGCAGCGACCACCATCGACATTGAGACTGAAAGTTCCCGCGGTGAATCCATTCCATTTGGCTTCTGTGGTTGAGGCCATCAAGGTGCGAATCGCATCAAAGACTTTTAAGTAGGTCAATGGGTTGCTTCGCGCTGTTTTGCCTATGGGGGATTGGTCCACCATAGTGATGTTTTTGATTTGATCGAGTCCGCTCACTGATTTAAACGGCATTCCAGGCACAAATTCAACGCCAAGGTGTCTTGCAATGGCTGGATAGATGGTTTTCGAAACCAATGTGGACTTGCCAGATCCGCTGACCCCAGTGATTGTCACCAGGCGATTGAGCGGAATATCGATGTCGACATTTTTAAGATTGTGGCCTTTACAGCCCTTGAACGACAAAACGTATTTGAAACCCTCAAGTTCGGTGGGCCGCCAATTGTTAATGCTGATCAAAGATTTGTTAGGTTTTAAAAATTTCACAGTGGGTGATTCGCTCGAATCTAAAAACTCTTCACTGGTGCCAGCAAAAAGAACTTGGCCACCCATATGGCCAGACAGTGGGCCCATTTCTAAGACGTGAGAAGCGTTCAAAATAACATCTTGATCATGTTCGACAACCACAAGAGTGTTGCCAAGTTTTTGAAGTTCTTTGAGCACCTCGATAAGACGCCCCGTGTCTCGTGGATGCAAGCCGACCGTGGGCTCATCAAGTACGAAAAGAGTTTGAGATAGGCCCATTCCAAGTTGATTCGCGAGTTGCAGACGTTGAAATTCACCGCCCGAAAGGGTTTTGGTGGGTCGACTCACGGTGAGGTACCCCACTCCGACACTGTTAAGAAACTTCAGTCGTTCGCGAAGCTGCCGAAACGGTTCGTTGCAGATAGTTCGTTCAAATTCAGAAAGTTCAACCGTGCAAATAAATTTATAAAGCTCAGCCAACGTGATCTGACAAAGATCGTCGATCGATCGACCCCGCACATGCACCTGAAGGGCTTCGGGTTTAAGACGAGAACCTTTGCACGTCGAGCAGGTGAAAGCGCTTTTAAAGCGTGAAATAAAAACCCGCACATGCATCTTGTACTTTTTGGTGTCGAGATACTCAAATAGCCCCTCGACTCCATAAAAAGACTCATTGCCCTTCCACAGCAGTTGTTTTTGCTTGGTCTTTAATTTTTTATAAGGAAGGTCCATATCGATTTTTTGAGTTTTGCAAAAGGCGCGAAGCTCTCTGCGGTCTTGTGAGGCGCTCGGCATGGCAAAGGGGCTGAGTGCGCCTTCATTCAAACTTCGCTCTGGATTGGGGACTACTTTGTCGGGGTCGAGCTCAAGGCGATTGCCGAAGCCATTGCAATCCGAACACGCGCCTACTGGAGAATTGAATGAAAACAAAGCCGAAGTGAGTGGGGGAAAGCTATAGCCACAAACAGAACAAGAGAAGTCTTCACTAAGTATCAGGCCTTGCCCATCGACGGTGAGAACTTCGGCTCGGCCCACGACATTTGTTTTTACAAACTTCATGGAGGCCGAATACGCTTGAGCGAGTGAGTCTACAAGGCGGTCACGGTCAGGCTTTTTAAAAACCAGACGGTCAATGACCAATGCAAATTCTTCTTTGGGTACACCGATTCGAGCTAGACTTTTATCTTCGAGATCAAGAATGTCCCCAACGGGCATTTTCTTTTTAAAGCGAATGAGTCGCAAAAAGCCTTGGGCTTTGAGAATTTCGGCCAACTTTTTTTGCGCGGCGACTCGGCCTTCTACAGGAACACGAACAATCACATAGCCGCGTTGATCTTCAAATTTATTAAGTACGCGGTCGGCCGCGCTCGAGGGCGAATCTTTGGCTAGCGGTTCATGGTGCGTGGGGCACTCAACTTTGCCGATTTTCTCGAACAGAAGTCTAAGGTAGTCGACAAGTTCAGTGGTCGTGCCGACCGTTGACCGCGACGACTTGACCGCGTTTTTTTGTTCAATCGAAATGGCGGGCGGAATGTTCTCGATCCCTTCGAGATCGGGTTTTGGTGCTTTGTTGAGAAACTGCCGAGCATAAGAGCTGAGCGATTCAATGTATCGCCTCTGCCCTTCAGCATACAGGGTCTCAAAGGCCAATGAACTTTTGCCTGAACCGCTTGGGCCGCAAACAACGGTGAGCGATCCAAGGGGGATTTGCACATCGATGTCTTTTAAATTGTTCTGTTTGATCCCCCAAGCGTGGATCGTTTTGTTCATTCCGACATGTCCTCTTTGTAGAAGCTCTTATCGTCGTCGGCGTCAGGGCCTTTACTGGCCGTCGGCTCGGTTCCGTCGATAAACGCTTGTCTTACCACGGATTTCGAGGAGGGCGACACCAATTGTCCTGTTTCGTTGTCTATGTTGGCAAAAACGACCTGATCGGGCACCGCAAAGCCGCGGGGTGGCAGGTTCTTATGGGCTTCCTTCATATACTCAAGCCAAATGGGGAGCGCGGCTTTTCCACCGACTTCTCCACGGCCCATAGATTTTTCGTCGTCAAATCCAACCCACACGCCGGTTGATACATCTGGCGTATATCCGACAAACCAACCGTCGAAGTAGCCACTTGTTGAGCCAGTTTTTCCGGCAACGGGCCGACCGAGTGCACGCGCGGCCGCCCCGGTTCCACCGGGTTCATCGACCACACCTTGAAGAATCGATGTCAGCACATACGCTGTTTGTGGGCGGACCAGTTGATTTTTATCGGCAAAAAAGATCGGTGGTTCAGACTTGGCCTTTTCGGGGTCAGCTAGCACAGCCTCTCTACGTTTTTCAAAGTCCTCTTCGATCCGGCTGAGTTCGGTTTTGAAGCGTTGATCGACTGTCACCGAGTTTAAAATTTCTTCGCCATTGGCATTCAAAACTTTGCGAATAAGCACGGGGCTCAACTGCCGACCCAATCGACCGATTATGCCAAAGGCTCTGGTCATTTCATAAAGTGTCACGCCGCTCGAACCAAGTGCGAGAGTGAAGTCCATGTTGAGCGGACTAAAGATGCCGAGCCTGCGGGAGTAGGTGGCCGCCCATTCGACCCCCAGTTTTTCGATAATTTTAACTGTGGGAACGTTAAGCGAACGAATCAGAGCATTGCGAAACAAAATATCGCCGCCAAATTTATTGGAGTGATTTTTGGGCCGCCATGTTTTGCTCTCAGCATCGGTGGTTTTGCCTTGGCTCTCTTGACCTTCTTCGATGGGGTCTTCAAATACAATGGGCGCATCAATAATGGGTGTCGAGGGTGTAAAGCCTTTATCGAGGGCCGATAGATACACGATAGTTTTAAACGCAGAGCCAGTTTGCCTTGCCGCCTGAAGGGCGCGATTGAACTTCGAACGAGTGAAGTCAAAGCCACCAACCAGGGCGAGAATATCTTGGCTGCGTTGATCGATTGAAAGCAAAGCGCCTTCAACCAGTGGGTCTTGCTCAAGCTCCAAAAGGGCAAAGTCTTTGAGATCTTCGGGTTTGATTTTCACTTTTTTTTCTTTGATCAGATTGTCGATGCGTTCGGATTTGAATTTGCCGTCGACCACCTTGATCTGAATCACGTCGCCCGACTTTAGAGCGTCAGACGGTTTTTTAATCAACGCAAAATCAGATCGAATGCTCGGGTCGGGTTTTCTTGCCCAAGCCATCGTGTCGATGTCGATGAGCCCCTTGTTCTCGGCGAAGCGAACGAACACGAATCCGAGTTTGTCGTCGACTTTGGTAACCACACCATCAATGATCGAGCCCAGCGGGATATAGTCGGCGACCGTGGGCCTCTCAAGGCCGGCCTCGTCTTTTTCAGCCAAGTTGAGTGGGCCGCGCTCATCAAACGTGCCATCGGGGCGCAGGATTCTTTCGGGCGACGACTCGTCCATCAAGCGGTTTCGGGTCTCGAGCAAGAACTCAGCGACCTGTGCGGGTTCAGTCAGGTTTTTCGCCGGGCCCCGAAACCCTTGGCGTTTGTCGAGTGCGCGAAGGCCATTTTGCACTTCTTTTTGCGCGCTCAACTGTTTGTCGAGATCCATTCCGGTGTAAACCTTTATGCCCTTGTCGAGCACAAGCTCCTCGCCAATTTCACTCACCAGCATTTGCCGAACGGTCTCAAGATAAAAAGGCGCCATTTCCTTATAGTTCTTCCAGACAAAGAGCTTCACGGGTTCGTTAATGAACTGCTCGGCCTGCTCATTTGAGATGTAGCCGACTTCGGCCATACGATTGAGCACGTATTTTTGTCTTTCTTTTGCCGAACTCGGGTTGTGTATGGGCGAGTAGCGACTTGGCGCCTGGGGCAATCCCGCCAAAATCGCGGCCTCGGGGATGGTCAGATCTTTGACCGGCTTTCGAAAGTACACATCCGCTGCGGCTCCCACGCCGTGTGCCCCTTGGCCTAAATAAATTTGATTTAAATACAAAAACAGAATGTCTTTTTTAGAAAGAGACTTTTCCATTTTCTGTGCGAGCAGAACCTCTTTGATTTTTCTTGTGTAGGTTTTTTCGCTGCTGAGCAAGAGAGATCTTGCGACTTGCTGTGTGATCGTCGAGCCACCCTGTGATTTCTTGCCCGTTTTGATGTTGGCCCAGGTGGCCCTCATTACGGCGAGATAGTTGATTCCGCTGTGCTCATAATAGGAGTCGTCCTCGGCGGCTACAAAAGCTTGAATGACGACTTCTGGAATCTCATCGGCAGGTACAAGAATTCGTTTTTCGCGAAAGAACTCGCCAAATTTTTTGCCGTTGCGGTCAAATACTTCGGTGACCACGAGCGGTTTGTATTCGGCCAAGCCGATCAATTCTGGGAGTTGTGAGGCCAGCGTGGCCACGTAGATTCCAATTGCCGCGGCTAATGCGACTCCAACCAATAAGACAACAACTGTTAATCGTTTTAATATTTTAGGCATAGAGCCACAGTATAGTGGCTTCTAATTTAAGAGGGTAGTCTTGAGCACCGCTGCGTTACTTTAGCGTACGCCTTCTTGTTGCTGACCTGAGGCTGGTTTTTTGTTTTGCGCGGCGGGCTTGCGCTTTTGCACCGTCAGTGGCGCGCCTTGAACGCGTCTGACTCCAGTCGCACTTTGAACAGCAGGGTCGAGCTTGTCTTTGTCTGTCGATATGATGGGGTCTGTGGCGCCAGCAATGGCGTCAGACGGCGGTGGGGAATCTTCTGAAGCATGGTCAATCAATTGTGCGAACTGAATGGCCTTATCGCAATTGCCTGTGTTTTTAGCACAATAGTCTTTGCACTCCCCCGCCAAACTGCGCGCGAGACCTTCGGTTTCGCTTTCAGCATCAAAAAGTGCGTTAAGAGTTTCTTCGGTGATCGAACCTCGAGTTGAGGCTTTGACTTTCAATGCATACATGTCTTTTAAATTTGAGACCCTGATGTTTTCTTCTTCAAACTTACTTTGCGCCCTGGTCAGTTTCTCCTGAGCGATTCGGTATTCATTGGCCCCAGTTACAACCGTTTCATTCAAATCCTGATTTAATTTATTTTGCTGAGCGCTATAGTTGCGAACGGCCTGCTGCATATCCACTTGGGCTCGTCTGTAAGCAATACAGACAGACGTGTCTGCTGCGCTCGCGTCGCCGCAACCTTTAGGACTTTTGACTCTGGCTATTTGCTGCTCAAGTGATTTTCGCTTTTGTCTAAGCAAGTTTTCGCGGGTGTCCATGTCTTTTAGACTAAGCTCAAAGGCGCGTTCAGCGCTTTTAAATGAAGCCTTGGTTGGTGCGCCCCTAATGCAGTCGTTGTAGTATTCCATGGCGAGGCGCTGCCAGGCATGACGGTCTGAAGCCCCAACGTTCGTGAGCATTTTATTGAAGCCGCCCCGATTGTATTCACCTGCCGCTATCATCTTCATGGCCAGGGTCTGTCGTTCAGCCACTTGGTTAGTGGCAACGCCGTGACAGTTCATCCTAATTTGACTTTTGGTGTCTTCGAGTTTTACCTGAGCGGTCTTTCTTTCGGTTCCTACTCGGTCAATTTCAGCGATGACATCGTTGACCTGAGATTGAATTTCAGCGATTTGACTAATGGCAGCCTGGACTTCACCTTCGTATTTGCGCTCCAACTCGGTCATAGACTTCTCAAAAGTTTGTGTGTTTTCGAGCATGGTGGCTTTGATGTTTTTTACCGACTCTTGAGTGTCTTTATAAATGTCATGCGCTTCCTTTTGAAGGTCCGGAATTTTATCTTCTAGCTTATTCAGATCCTCTTTTGCCTCTTTGAGCTCCTCTCGCAGCTCCTTTAAATCCTTACCGGCAATATCGGGACACGCTTTCATTTGATTTTTTGTAAAATCTAAAGAACTGCCTTCGTCATCTGAATCTTCGAGTGCGAGATTTTCGGTTTCGTCGAGACACTTTTTTCTTTGAGCACTGCAGGCGACGTGGCCGGTTTCTCCCCCAGTCGTGTATCCTACCTTTTTGCAAGCTGCTTCGTAGGCTTTGACGGAGCCATTGAATTTTGCAGCTTTGGCTGAGCAGGAGTTCGGATCAAAAGCGGCCATCATAGAATCACGAGTCTTACAGGACTGACTGTCGGCCTTGCCAGATTTCTCGCAATTTGCATTTGCAATTTTCAACGCTTCGGCCTGTGCGCGATCGCCGCTCGAGCTCTTGCTGTCATCTTCCTCATCGTCTTTTGCAAAGGCGTGCATGGCGCCGCTAGTAACTAAGGCGAGTGCGAGTGACATTTTGACGACTGTCTCAAACTTAAACATAGAGATCGAACCTCCGCTGTGTTCACTTCTCAACCCCATTAAATTGCAATTGGGGTGCCGAATTTGGGCACATTGCCCACCGAACAGCTTCAAACTCTATTGTCGGCACTAATTAGATATGGCACCAGTCTAGTGGTGCATTGGTCTCGACCAGAGACTGGCTCGGCGAGAAAAAATATTCTGTGGGTCTGGCTGATCCTAGTAAACCCGTTTTATTCAAGGTGGGTGACCATATAACAACTTTAGGCTTCTCACACATTTAAGATGAGCTTGCTCACCATTGTCAGGGACAGTCCCCATATATGTTCTTGTAGGGTTTACTTTTGTCATCAGCCCACAGAACTTCCGCCAGAATACCAAGTTGTCCGGCTTTGGATAGACATCAAAAGCTGTGCCGTTCGCATTATTCAAAAAATGCTTCTTAAGTCCTGTTACATTGTGGGAATCGCCTACCGAGACGTAGACATGACACCTGAAAAACTTGACTTTATCTTTCCCTTTGTAGTCCTGGCTTACGGGGCCACCATGACTTTTGTACTCAATTCCCGGACGCTTGTGGAATTGGCCGAAAACCGGCTGCCGGCCGAGATAACTCAGCAAATCAAAGGGCACCGCGTATTGGCGCTCATTTGCCTGAGCGTTGGCGCATTTTGGAGTCTGCAAAACCTTTGGCTTTAGGGGCCACCTTCGGTTAGTGTCTTGAGCCGAATGGAACAAATGCGATTGGATTTTGAAGCCGCGACTCGTCAGCCTGTAAGCTCTAGCAAGAGCGGTGATCAGGTCGAAGACGCCATTCAAGAACCGAAAATTCTTTCAGTTTCAGATGTCAATCGGGCCGTCAAAGGGACGCTCGAAGGTCAGTTCAACTTAATCTGGCTCAAGGGTGAAATTTCAAATTTCAAGGCGCACACCTCGGGCCACTTTTATTTCTCGCTCAAAGATTCAAAAGCCCAAATCAATGCCGTCATGTTTCGCGGTTTCAATCAGGGCTTAAAATTCAAACCTGCTGATGGAATCGAAGTGATTGTGCGCGGCAAAATCACGGTCTACGAGCCGCGCGGCAATTACCAAATGTTTTGTGAGCTGATGGAGCCGGTTGGTGCGGGCGCCTTGCAAATGGCGTTTGAAAAGCTCAAAAGTAAGTTGGCCAAAGAGGGGCTTTTTGCGCTCGAGCGCAAGCGGCCCCTTCCCAAACTGCCTCGTCACGTGGCGGTGGTGACTTCTCCAACTGGAGCTGCGATTCGAGATGTGCTCAATGTTTTGGGGCGTAGGTTTCGAGGGCTGCGAGTGACGGTGATTCCGGCCCTTGTGCAGGGTGCGGGCGCGCCGGCGAGCATTGTGGCGGGGATTGAAAAGGCGCAGCTATTGAAAGATGTCGATGTGATGATTGTGGGCCGCGGCGGCGGTTCGCTTGAAGACCTTTGGGGCTTTAACGACGAAAAAGTCGCCAGAGCCATATTCAATTGCCGAATTCCGGTGATTTCAGCGGTAGGGCACGAAGTCGACACCACGATTGCCGATTACGTCGCCGATCTTCGCGCTCCGACACCGAGTGCGGCCGCAGAGCTTGTTTGTCAAAATGCCAGCGAGCTTCAAGATCGAATTCGCATGCAGTCCAAAAGGCTTTGGCAGTCTTGGCAAAACACCATGCGCCTGCACAAAACGCAGGTTTTAGGACTAAGTCGACGGTTGGTCGATCCTAAGCGTCGCTTGCAAGATTTGACTATGCGATGCGATGAGCTCTCGCAGCGCCTTGAGATGAGCATTGGACGCTATTTTGAACGGCGTGAACAACAGGTGCGCCTGCTCTCGTCGAAAATGGTCTCGCCAGCCGAAACTCTGCGTCGCTATCGCCAGTCGGTGATCACTCATATGAGCGCCATTCGCCAGCATATGAAAGTGCGTTTAGAATCTGATCGCGCCGTGCTGGCCAAATGGTCGTCGCTCTTAGATGCGGTTTCTCCGCTAAGAGTGCTTGAGCGTGGTTACAGCATCAGCCGAAAAGGTAAACTCGTATTGCGTGAAGCGAGTCAGGTCAAAGCGGGTGATGAGATATCTGTCAGTTTGCATCGCGGCCAGATTTTAGCAAAAGTCACCGAAGCAAAGACCGACTAAAATTTAAAACGAATTTGTTATTGAAGGAGAAAAAAATATGGATTTTGAAAAGAAACTCTCTCGTCTCGAAGAGATCGTGAGCAAAATGGAATCGGGAGATCTCAGTCTCGAAGATTCTCTAAAAAGTTTCGAAGAGGGCGTGAAGCTTTCTCGAGAGTGCAATCAACAGCTCTCGCAGGCCGAACAAAAGGTTAAGGTCTTGCTGAGCGTCGACGCCAACGGTGAAGCCGAGACCGACGACTTCAAAATTCAAGAGTAATAAATGTTCGAAACTGACTTTGCAGCCGAACTCCAAACCATAGAGCACCACCTCAAACATGTGATGAAAGACTATTTGGTTTGCCCGGCGCCTGAGCTTGAGCCGTTTTGGCAATGCCTTAATTATGCCCTGTTTTCAGGTGGAAAACGCTTTCGCCCCTTACTCAGCGTACTCACTGCAAGGGCTCTTGGTCGCCCACCAGAGGATGTATTGCCGGTGGCGGCTGCGGTTGAGTTGATTCACTCCTACTCTTTGGTGCACGATGATTTGCCGTCGATGGACAACGATGATTTTAGGCGGGGCCAACCCACTGTGCACAAAAAATTTGGCGAGCCGCTCGCTCTTCTGGCTGGCGATGCTTTGCAAACAGCAGCATTTTTGGCGCTGAGTGAAAGTCGCTCGCCTGAACTTGGCGCGGCCCTAAGAGTGATCAGTGAAGCGGCAGGAGCTCAGGGTATGGTTGCGGGGCAGGTGCTTGATGTTGAGGCCAAAGACCCAAGCGAAACCACACTGCTTTTGATTCATCAATTGAAAACGGGAGCGTTGATACGAGTTTCTGTTGAGGCGGCGGCGCTTATCAGTTTGGCCAGTGACGAACAATCGAAGCGGCTAACCGCGTTCGGCGAACATCTTGGGCTTGCGTTTCAGTTGGCCGATGATCTTGAAGACCACAAGGGTGATGCTCCCGAAAAGGTGAGCTTTGTTCGTCTCAAAGGACTCGAAGGCACTCAAGAGTTGCTTCGTCAAACCAGTGCGACGGCCATTGGGCTTCTTGCGCCTTTTGGTAAAAATGGCATGGGGCTCGCTAAAATGGTTGAGCTTAATTTATCTCGCGTCTCTGTTTAGAAAGATGCCTTCACGAAAAAAAAACAGAATGGATGTGCTCTTGGTCGAGTGGAAAATGGCACCCTCGCGGGCAAAGGCTCAACAGTTGATCGCGGCCGGTGCAGTTGAGTTGAAGGTCGACGATGTGTGGCAGACTGTAGATCGCCCATCTCATCTTCTCTCGCAAGAATTTGATTCATCAAATGTTCGGTTCAAACCTGAGACTGAAATTTTAAAATATGTTTCTCGCGGTGGTTTAAAGCTAGCGGCCGCTCTCGAGTCGGCCGCGCTGAATGTTCAAGGCTTTAGATGTTTGGATGTCGGGCAATCCACCGGCGGGTTTTCGGATTGCCTGCTTCAACACGGGGCGATCGAGGTGATGGGCTTTGACGTTGGCAAGGGGCAACTGGATCCGAAATTAAAATCTCACGCGAGCGTTCGTTCGATAGAGGAGCTCCATATTCGCGACCTATCTAACAATTCTGAAGTCATGGGCTGGATTCACAGCGGTGTCGATCTTTGCGTCATCGATCTTTCGTTTATCAGTTTAACTGAGGCCATATCTGAGCTCTCCAAGGTGTTGCCTGTAAAAACCAAATTATTGGCTTTGGTGAAACCTCAGTTTGAATTGCAGCGGCGCGACCTGAATAAGCAAGGTTTGGTTCGAGATCCGAGCAAATACGATGAGGTGCGAGTCAAAATCTTGCGCTGGCTCGACAAGTGTGGTTTCAAAGCATTGGGTTATTTTCCATGTGCGATTCGAGGGCAAGATGGCAATCAAGAATTTTTTGTTATGGCTGAACTTATTTGTAGCCCTACTCTCGGGTTGTCAGGCGATTGAAAAGCGTCGAAAGGTAGGCGAACCAACGAGACCCCCCGAAGTCTCGTCTCGCACAGGCTCGGGGCCGGTAGTCGAAGAGGAAGTTCCGCTCGAATCCAATGTAAGGCCAAAAGTAGGGGTGATTCTAGGCCCGGGGGGAGCCAAGGCCTTCGCGTCGTCCCAGGTTCTAAAGGCTTTTCAAGAGCAGCGTTTACCAATTGACCAAATGATTGGTCTTGAGTGGGGCGCCTATATAGGAGCCCTTTTTTCTTTGAATGGCGAAGCGCATGAAGTGGAATGGCAAGGCTACAAGATGCTTCAGCAGGGACTTCCCCACAAAAAGAGGCTGTTTGGAAAGTCTCACCCTCAACCTTCTATAAATGTAATGGACGATTATTTAAAATCTGAGTTTGGTAAAAAATCGGTGACTGAGACCAAAATCCCTTTCACATGCCCGGTCAGGCGCATTTGGTCGGGATTGGTGGTTTGGCAAACCCGAGGTTCGCTCGATTCGGCGTTACGAAATTGCCTTCCCTATGCTCCTGTATTTAAAGTTCAGGGTTCCTCGGTTGCAGGGGCTTCGGCTCTAAGAGAATCTGTGGCCTTGCTTAAGAAACGAGGGGTTGGCGTTATTGTCTACGTGGATGTGTTGGGGACAGCCTTGCCCAGGCCTCAATCAGACTCCCTTGAAAATTTAGATGAGGTCGTACTCTGGCAAGAAGTGAAGCATGCC
>JBGSQJ010000099.1:0-3986 GCA_041738165.1 Bdellovibrionales bacterium | reverse complement strand
CGTTTGGTGGTGTGGCCGAGGCTGACGCCGCGACCAAGGCCGCTCGGCTCTCTCAGGGTATTTCTGAGGCACTTAACTGTACGGCATTTGGTTTGATCGTAGCGATCATAGCCGTTGTGGCGTACGGATTTTTTCAAATTCGAATTGGCCGGGCGATCAATGACATGCAAGAAACCAGCATGACCATGATGAACCTTGTCGTTGCCAATCGCGATAAAATGAAAGGCTAAAATGGCACATATTGGGGACGGCGATGATAGTCGAAGTAAAACTGTAGATCTGAATTTAGTTCCGATTATCGATCTCATGTCAGTGTGTATCATCTTTTTGTTGATCACAGCGGTGTGGACGCAAGTTTCCATGATTCAAATTGGTAGTTCCATCTATGGTAAGAAGACTTCTGATGAACCAGTAGAACCACCTCCGCGTGCAGAAATTCCCTTCCGTCTGGACGTGTTGAGAGATGGGTACAGAGTCATTATTGGTCGCCAAAGAATGACCTTTCCAAAAGTGAACAATGCCTATGATCAAGAAAGGTTGGTTGTGGAGCTCAAAAAAATAAAGGAGCTCTATCCCGACAAAGCCGACGCGACGATCACCGTGCTAGATGAATTGCCCTATGAATCTTTGATTGGTGGAATGGACGCTTTGCTGACTGCAGGGTTTCCTGAAATTGCCGTGGCGACCGCTGGAGCGGCGCCTTAGAGGAGTACGAGTTATGCCAATACATGTGCCGGGACTTCGGAGTCGACGCGGACACGGTCGCACGGGCGGAAGGCGTAGCGCCGTTGCTCCCTTGAATATGACGGCCATGGTGGACATGTTCACAGTCCTTTGCGTGTTTTTATTGCAAAACTATGCGACCACCAACCAAGTGTTGCCGATGCCTGAAAAGGTCGATCTTCCGGCCGCAAGAGAGGTCAAAGAGCTCAAGCCGTCCAATGTGGTGATCATTGCTGAAGACGGAATATTACTTAACAACATAAAAATCGCAGAATTCCGTGATGTGAAAGAACAAGAAGATTGGCTCATCACAAGTTTGGCCAAAGAACTTGAAAAGGTGATTCAGGTGGGAGAACAGAGCAAACAGACGCTGGGAAGCCAACTGCGAACCGCTGTCAAAGAAGCCAAAAAAGAAGCGAAAACAGAAGACATAGATGAGTTTAGAAAAGTCACGGTTCAGTCTGACAAGAACGTGGACTTTTTAACAGTCAAAAAAATCATGTACACGGTCACAGAAGCGGGAATGCGAGAGATCAATTTTGCAGTGCTTAAGAAACCTGAAAGTGCTACGCCGCTTTGAGTTTGAATTTTGCTTGCTGTCGAATGTACTGAATGATGGCGCCTTTAGCTTCGCTGCTCAGTTGAATGAATCGAATCCCGGCCACGCCCGACGAACAATATCGAACCTCGGCTCGCGCATGAATCGGTTGCCGAAATGCGGGACTTGAGAGCTCCACGGTGAGTTGCTGACCGGCTTCAACGTTCTCTTGAATTCGAATTCCAAAGCCGCCTTCACTAATCGAAAATAGGGGAGCCGAAAAGGTTTTCTCGGCGCTAGTTAAAGTCGCCACTTCGTCGACTGGCGCACGCGGGTGTTGCCTTCGCCCAACACCTAGATCCTCGAGAATGTCGTGAAACTCAAACAAGGGCGCCCATTCTTTCATGCCCTTTGTCCAAAGCATAACTTCTCCATCCATTCCAAAGCTCTTGAGATGATCCAGCAGCTCGGCACGGCCGTAGGGGCCAAACGATTGCCCCTTATGGGCGAAGTGCCACGTCTCTTTTGCCGTATTGATTTCGGTGACGTTGTTCAATTGATTGTGGTGAGTCATCCACCAGTCGATGGGTCTCCAGTGTTCCATTCCGTGACCCCAAACCATATTTTTGGGATTAAAATCACCTGCTGAAAGTCGCTCTTGCACTTGGTCAGACGTGAGTGGACCCTCAACAGATTCATTGCTTTTTTGAACGTACCACTTCTGACTCATAGGTCTCGTATCGGGAATTTCTAGAGTATCCTTGACTTGCCTTTGGTCCAATCTTAAGACCTCAAATCCCCTGTAGAGCCAATTGCATTCATGATAAATTGAAACAGACAGCTAAATTGGAGAGTCGGAAATCATCAAATTCAACACGGTGCTCAGAAATCGAATCACCCAAATTTTGCTCAGTGTGGGCTTTGTTGTGCTTGTCGTTCAAGTGGTGCTTATCGCTCCAAATGAGGTCAAGGATGTTGATTCGAGAGCGTCAGTGATTCCGACTCCAGATATGGGTGCTCATAGCGACATGGATCAAAGTATGAGCGGCATTCATATGATCGAAACTCAAGAGGGCAAAAAAGAATGGGAGCTTTGGTCTGAGCAAGCCGTGAGTTTAAAAACCAAAGATCAGCTGCAGCTTAAGCAGCCCAAATCGATTTTTTTTGCAGAAAAAGGGACGACTTTCACAGTGACTGGAAACACGGGCCAAGTTCAATCCAAAACAAAAAATATGAGGGTTCAAGGCAAGGTCACTATGCGGTCAAGCAATGGTTACACTTTTCGGACCGATGGACTAGATTATCGTTCCGATACACGAGAACTCAGTACATCCGATCCTGTGGCGGTCTCGGGACCTAAAGAAAATAATCGCAGCGGTCTGCGCTTAACCGGATTTGGTATGCGATCCTCTGTATCAGATGGTACAATGGAGGTGCTCCGAGAAGTTGTGGCCGATCGAGATCTCGACCGTGGTCGAGTGAGAATTCGTAGCCAAAGAGCCGTCTTTTCGAGCCAAGACAAAATGGCTAAGTTCATAGGAGAAGTTGTTTTGGATATGCAAGAAATGAGAATCACAGGCCCCGAAGCCATTTTCAAATATGGTGAAAAATCAGGAGAACTTGAGTCTGTGGTTTTTACTGGGGGCGCGCGCGTGAGTGATTCTGAAAAGTGGGCGACAGCGCAAAATTTGAGAGTGGACTTGAAAAGCAATCGGTTTGTATTTTGGGGAAATCCGAGGGTCGTGCAGAACAACGATGAGCTGCGCGGCGAAGAGATCATTTTTATCGACGGCGGAAAACGCGTTCAAGTTAAGGGTGCCAGAGCGAAAGTGAATCAAAATCAATTGGAGAAGGTGAATTGAGTCAACTCTCTATTCTCAATATCAGTAAACAGTTCAAACAGCGGCAAGTGGTTCAGAACGTTTCATTTGACGTAGAGTCCGGGCAAGTCGTGGGACTCCTGGGTCCTAATGGTGCCGGTAAAACGACAAGTTTTTATATGGTGGTGGGGCTGCTAACGCCCGACGAAGGCGAAATTCAAATTGACCAAGTCAGTATTGGTCGCTTGCCGATGTACCAGAGAGCGCGAAGAGGGGTGAGTTATTTGCCCCAAGAGCCAAGTATTTTTCGTCGTTTGACCGTGGCAGAAAATATCCAAGTCGCGCTCGACGCCCAAGATCTGAGCGCGGCGGCTCGCAGTGAGCGCCTTGAGTCTTTGCTTGAAGAGTTTCACATCCAACATATTCGCGATAGCTACGGATATGCCCTTTCTGGTGGTGAGCGTAGGCGTGTGGAGATCGCAAGGGCCTTGGCGGGTGATCCCAAGTTTTTGCTGCTCGATGAGCCCTTCGCCGGAATTGATCCCATCGCCGTGGGCGACATTCAAGAGATCGTGCGAAAGCTCAAGGCAAAAGGTATAGGTGTGCTTATAACTGACCACAATGTGCGTGAGACTTTGGGGATTTGTGACATCGCCCATATTTTAAAAGAAGGACATATTGAAGTTGAGGGAACCGCCGAGCAAGTGGCCGCCTCACCTCTCGCGCGCAAATTTTATCTGGGCGAAAATTTTAGACTTTAAACGGAGGATTCTCAAAAATGGCCATGCAACTCAAGACCAGTTTGAAGCTTTCGCAGCAGTTGAGGATGACGCCTCAGCTTCAACAAGCCATCAAGCTGCTGCAGCTGTCGAGGCTCGAGCTTGAGGGCGCTATTCGCAAAGAGC
>JBGSQJ010000083.1:0-5972 GCA_041738165.1 Bdellovibrionales bacterium | reverse complement strand
GACTGTTCCTCTTGCGGTTTGACCGCTGGTCGACGCGACTTTGAATGTGTGATTCGAGGTTAGGTAGCTAAACTGAAGAGCAAAGCGCAGATCAAAGAAGTAGCTCAGGTAGGCTCCAAAGGCCGTGTCGCGCGACACCATAGATCCGAGATTTCCTGAGAATCCACGTAGTCCCCCAGTAAATCCCAAGGTCACGAATCGCCCATTTCGAAAGAAGTTTATATCGGCTTCTTCTTCTTGGGCTTCTTCAAATTCTGAATAGTCGGCAAAAGGGTCATAAGTGTCGTCTGCATCGAACTGAGCTAAAAGCCTGGGGTTTACGTCTATATCGGTCTCGTTGGAGTGCCCAGATGGACTCAAGAAAAGAGCCACTGCGACCACACCAATTCCGAAATACAGCTTAAAATTATTCATCATCAATTCGCCCCTTACATCACCCATCTCAAATTAAGCCACATTTTGGCCTCGAGTACCAAAAGGAATCACATTCCTTTCTCGCATTGAGACGGACGGCCAAAGGTTGAATTCAACGAGTCTGTTTGCTATCTCCTATAGGCTCTCACTCTTTCTTATGGGGAGCCCCTCGTGGCTATCGATTACAAGCAAGCCGGTGTGGATGTTGAGGCCGGCGATGCCTTGGTGGATTGGTTAAAATCCAATGCGCCGCCAAAATGGCCTCACCAAGATCGGCTGGTAGAGGGAATTGGTGGCTTCGCCGCTCTTTTTCGCGCCGACTTTAAAGAAATGAAAAAGCCTTGTCTGGTCAGCTGCACCGATGGTGTCGGCACAAAAATAAAATTGGCTGTTCACTTTGATAGCTATCGAGAAGTGGCCCAGGATCTTGTGGCTATGTGTGTAAACGATTTGATTTGCTCTGGCGCTTCGCCGTTATTTTTTCTCGATTACTATGCCTCCGGAAAGTTGAATCTCAATGTGGCCAAAGCCTTTTTGGGTGGACTTCAGGATGCTTGTGTAGAGTCGAATTGCGCCTTGATTGGTGGAGAGACCGCCGAAATGCCAGGTCTTTATGATGGTGGAGATTTTGACTGCGCGGGTTTTGCCGTAGGCGTTGTGGATCAAGATTTGGCGCTTGGCCGCCACAGAGTGAAGCCTGGTTCAAAGCTACTTGGGATTTCAAGTTCGGGCTTTCATAGCAATGGTTTTTCATTGCTAAGAAAAGTTTTTGCCGAAGATCTTAAAGCATGGCGAGACGAACTGCTTCGCCCGACGGCGCTTTATGTAAAATTAGTTCAAGAAGCTCAAAAACTCAAAGGGCTCCAAGCGATCGCACACATTACCGGCGGTGGACTCGACAATATACCTCGCGTCTTGCCAGACGGTTGTGAGGCTAAGATTCGATCGTGGTCGGTTCCTGCGCCGTTTTTAGAAGTCATGTCTCGTTCAGGTTTAAGCTGGCAAGAAATGCTGACGACTTTAAATTGCGGTGTTGGCATGGTTTGGGTTTTAGAAGAGACCTCAAAAGTGAGCGACTGGATTCGGCTTTGTGCAGACCAGGGATTCAAGGCCTTTGAATTCGGGGAAGTGGTGAGTTCTAGCGGAGCTGCACCGAACTGGAGTTTGATGGATCCTAGCTGGAAGGGTTTGGATCAGTGACCGGTTGGAAGGTCACGATGGTGACGGCTTTCGGACGGGGTGAAACTCTGGCCAGAAGTTTAATGGAGAGTGGCTTTTCAGTTCGAGTGCTCGACTTCACTTCGGCATTCAATCCCCATTTTAGTGGCTGTGTTGGCCCGTATCCGATAGTGAAACAGTCATTTTTGCCGGCTCAACAAAGCCTGATTGACGATCTAAATACATTGCCATGTGGGCTCACGTTTTGGTTGAGTGATGGGCCTATTGAACTTGCCGGAGCCATGGCTGAATTCTATAGTCAGGCGAAGCCAAGTGTGGCGGCGCTTGAATCAGGGGTTCCTTCAGAAAAATTTGAAATCGATTGGCTTCGTCACTGGCACCATCACTGGACTTCACCATTTCACTACGAGAGCTGGGAAGCTCCTGTCGCTAAGTCTTACCCAAAAGGCGTACCGGTTGGTTTTTGGCCTAGGTCATCTGAAAGCGCTCGGTTTGATTTTGCTCAGTTTAAGAAAGAGGGCGGTGATTGGTCGGATTGCAAGGGTCTTGTCGATGTTCAAGTGGTGGGACCCAACATCGTAGAAATTGAAGCCGAGTCAAAAAGGTCAATGGCCGAACAGTCTGAGCAGTGGATCTGGCAACTCTCTTCGTTCGAAACCTCGTGTTTAAATAAAAATGTAGCCGGCACGTTATTCGGGGCCGATGTGAGACTGCCGGAGTGGCATTGGATGAAGTTCAGCGCCAAATTGAATTCTCTTCGGGCGCCAATGGGCATGCCGACTTTTGGTGTGTTGATTGATGATTTGTACCGGCCCTGGACACATGAAAATGCTATGGTTTGGCACTGGCCGAATGATCAGACTTTAGAATTTTGGTTGAAAGTGCCGGCCAGCTATTTTGGCGACCGACGGCTGCGCTCTAAGGTCATGCAGAGTGCGCAAGCGGTTTGGGCAAAAAAGTTGGAACATATGGAATTCGAATTTGATCTAGAAAACTGGGTGGTCAATTCGGCAGCTTGCGTATATCCCAAGTCCTCTCGCGAATGGGGTCTTGCGTATTGGCGAAATTGGAGTTGGATTTCGCCCGAATTTGACGGCAGATGTGATTATTCGGCTCGCCTTGAGGGCGAAGCCAAGGCCTACCATAAATTGATTGAATGGCGAAATGTGCGCCTGCAAAAGCAAGGAGAGAATCAAAGTGATTCCCCGCTACACCCGCTCTGAAATGGGCAAAATATGGGAGCCGTACAATCGCTTCCAATGTCTGCTTAAAGTTGAATTGGCTGTGGCCAAAGCACAATCAAGGCTCGGCTTGATTCCAGAAAAAGCCTACAAAGAAATGGTCAAAAAGGCCAAGTTTCAAGTCGCGCGAATAGATGAAATTGAGCAAACCACTCGGCATGATGTGATCGCTTTTGTAACAAATGTCGCAGAGAACATAGGCGAAAGTGGTCGGTATTTGCATTACGGGATGACGTCCTCAGATGTACTCGATACGGCGTTGTCGCTTCAAGTTCGCGAAGCGACGGAAGTGTTGAACTCGAGTTTGGATCGACTCGAGACGGCTTTGAGTCAATTGATTGTGACGCATGAAAAGACTTTGTGTCCGGGCCGAACCCATGGAATGCACGCTGAAGCCACCACATTTGGCTATAAGATGGCAGGCCATAAAGCCGAGCTATGCCGCACACGTGAGCGAGTCGAGCGTGCCTCCCAGCAACTGCAAATCGTAAAATTGAGCGGGGCTGTGGGAACCTATTCAACTCAAGCTCCAGAGATTGAAGCCGCCGTGGGCACTGATTTGAAATTGACCCCTGAGACGGTGGCCACTCAAGTGGTTCCGCGTGATCGCCACGCCGAGATGCTTTGGGCGCTCGCCATGTTTGGTGGCTTTTTAGAGCGGCTTTCGGTTGAGCTTAGACATCTGCAAAGAACTGAAGTGGGAGAGGTGTGTGAGGGTTTTGGCAAGGGGCAAAAAGGCTCAAGTGCGATGCCGCATAAGAAAAATCCAATAAGTGCCGAGAACCTGACTGGCCTGGCAAGACTGCTTAGGGCCAACGCTCAAGCGGCGCTCGAGAATATCGCCCTTTGGCATGAAAGAGATATATCGCACTCTTCTGTGGAGCGCGTGATTGTGCCAGACAGTTTTATTTTGGCGGACTACGGGGCTGAGAGGATGGCGAAGCTGTTAGAAGGTTTGATCGTCGACAAAGAGCGAATGCAAAAGAATATGGAGCTCTCACAAGGGCAACTTTTCTCGAGCCAAGTGCTTTTGAAAATGATCGACAAGGGGGTAAGCCGTGAGCAAGCTTATAAGATTGTTCAGCGTGTTTGCCACGATCTGGAGCCGGGCGATCATCTTGAAGATCGCCTTCTTGCTGACCCTGAAGCCCGTAAATATTGTGAGGCCACGCAGCTTCGCAGAATATTTTCTGGTGAAAATCTGCAAAAATCGATTGGTAAACTTTTGGCCCGCAATGCGAAAGGTGCAAAACAAAATGGATCGTCAAAGAGGCGATAAGTTCTACGAAGGCAAAGCCAAGATTCTCTACTCAGTGGTGGGGGATTCAAATGTGGTGTGGGTGGAGTACAAAGACAGTCTCACTGCATTCAATGCACAAAAAGTTTCGAACTTTGCCGGCAAGGGTGAGCTCAACGCCAAAATCACGTCCAGCTTGTATCGGCAGCTGGGGCGGCAGGGGATTGAGACACATTGGTTAGAAGACGTCGACGCCAGGAATATGATTTGCCGAAGAGTGAAAATCATTCCCCTAGAAGTTGTGGTCCGCAATCGTCTCGCTGGCTCTACGGCCAAGCGTCTTGGCTTTGAAGAGGGTCACAAAATCGATTCTCCATTGGTTGAGTTTTACTATAAAGATGATGTCCTTGCAGATCCTTTTATCAGCGATGACCAAGCACTGCTTTTAGGGGCAGTTAAAGATCAGTCGGCGCTTGTGCTATTGAAGAAAAAGGCGCTCGAGGTCGACCGCGTGCTCACTGAGATTTTTATTCGTGCAGGCCTTGAGTTGATCGACTTTAAATTGGAATTTGGAATCACGAGTGAGGGCGACATGATTTTAGCTGACGAGATCAGCCCTGACACCTGCCGCCTTTGGGATTTGAAGACCGGTGAAAAGTTAGACAAAGATCGCTTTCGGCGTGATTTGGGCGGAGTGGCCGAAGCCTACCAGGAAGTTTGGAATCGAATTGAAAAAGGGAGCGTTTGAGATATGAAATTTGGAGTTAAGATTTTACCACGAAATGAAGTTCTCGACTCTCAAGGGCGGGCGGTCGAAAAAACTCTCAAGCAACATGGATTTGAGATTGATCATTGCCGAGTCGGACGCTACGTGCAAATCGAAGTGCCCGACAGCGAGATGAAGAGCGCCACCGACAAAGTCAAAAAAATCACCGAGTTCGTTCTTTTCAACCCATTGATTGAATCTGTCGAAATTGAGCAGTTAGAAAAGTAGGTCAGGGAGTGAGAGTGAGTCAGATTGGCATTTTGCGATTTCCGGGAACAAACTGCGATCGCGATGTTTTTGGAGCCATAGAAAGCTTAGGATTAAAGCCCGAATGGCTTTGGTATGAAGATCGCTTTGAACCTTCGAAGTATTCGGCGTTCGTGTTGCCGGGTGGGTTTAGCTATGGCGATTATTTGAGGTGCGGGGCGCTCGCGGCCCGGTCGCCAGTGATGGATTCTTTAAGGGAAGCCGCAAATAAAGGTTACCCCATTTTGGGTATTTGCAATGGCTTTCAAATTCTTTGTGAATCGGGGCTCTTGCCAGGCGCATTGGTTCGTAACGCGAGTCAAAGATTCGTCGACAAATGGGTTTCGGTTCGCATCGACGGCTCGACAACTTGGCTTTCAAAGAGTGATTTCAAAGACACTTTGAAGCTGCCAGTGGCCCACGGAGAAGGGCGATACTATGTGGAAGCTGATGTCGAAAAAGAGTTGCGAGCCAATGATCAGGTCTGGTGCACGTACCTCGACAATCCCAATGGTTCGATCGGTGATATTGCGGGAGTTATGAACAAAACTAAGAACGTGGCGGCGTTGATGCCCCATCCAGAAAGAGCCTTTCACAGTTGGCTTGGCGGTGAAGACGGCGTGAAATTGATCAAACCAATGGTGGGTCTTTGATGCAAGAGTCTGAACTGAATGCACATTTAAAAAAGTATCGCATTTCAAAGCCAGAGTATGAGCGAATTGAAAAGCTACTCGGCCGTCCGCCAAAAGGGCTGGAGTGGGCCTTGTTTTCGGCGCTCTGGAGTGAGCATTGCTCCTACAAAAGTTCTAAGATTCATTTGAGAAAATTTGCACAAGAATCCAAACGCGTGCTGCAGGCGATGGGTGAAAACGCAGGGGTCATCGATCTT
>JBGSQJ010000070.1:0-6734 GCA_041738165.1 Bdellovibrionales bacterium | reverse complement strand
ATTTAGAAGTCCCTTCGGTTTGCCCCTTCAGGCTGAGTCGACCTTCTAGTTTAAGCTCAGAAAGGCTTTTGACATCTGTGAAGGTGACCCGTGGGGCATCATACTCGATTTTAAAGCCCTTTTCATAGTCGACGACTCCCTTGGCGCTCCCAACCGACTCTTTGCCGACGTGAAGTTCTGAGGATTTAATCAAGACAGCGTGTTTGGTAACAACGAAATCGCCTTTGGCATTGAGTTCGGGGGTGTCGACGATCCGGCGCTTTCGATCGAGCTCCGTAAAGATGGCGAGCCGATTTGATTTTGCAGCCGCTGTACAGCCAAGTTCGACCTTGGGATAAATTGGACCAGAGCATTTGGCTGTGCCGCTCGCTTTAAGTTCAACTGGGATTTTTTTCACTCCAAGACTCATAAGAAACTCAGCAAGATCGACGCTCTCAACTGCCGCATTTCCATCAAGGGTCAAGTCTGGTGCTAAGCGAAGCTTGATTTCACTTGAAGAAACCGACCCGGAGCTGTTTTTTACCTTGAGTTGGCTCAGCAAGATTTCCTCATTCGTGATATCGAGGCTGGTTTTCAGGTCACCAATTTTGAATTTGTCATACTTTAGATCGTGTGCGCTCACCGTGGCTAGAATTTGATCTGGTTTTTTTTCATGAAACACGAGGCGTGCATCTGACTCCACCAGGCCACTTAGTTTTTTTAACACGGGGTTTCGAAACACCGTGCTCTCCCACTCATTGAGATCTGAGCCTTGAAGCTTTAATCTTGTATCAAAAGTTCCATCAGAAAAATCCAATTTGAGCAAATCGCCTTCGGCCCGCCCACTGGCGACAACAAAACTATTGTCGAGTTTCATCTTAAACGCTGAAACTCGCACTTGCCGAGGCTCGGCAAGGGCTCTGAGTTCAAACTCCGCGTTCAGTGTTGGCCCAGGGCCCGAGGGCTTGAGCTGCACATTCGGCGTGCGGATCTCTGCATAGAGAGAGCGAAACCGATTGATCAATGTGAGATTCAAGGAGTTGACTCTAAAGACGAAATTTCTGGGGGAGATTTTACCTTGCAGATCAATTTGATCGATTTCAATTTCATCGATGGGCAGTTTGTCGAGCTGTTCAAAACTTATTTTTGGTTTCTCGCTTGTCGACTTGTTGAGCAGCGATTCGTCGATAAAAAAACTGATCGTGGAGTTGCGAATTCTCAAGCGGCTAAGGCGAAATTCACCCCTTAAGAGCGGGAGTATGGCCAAACGGGCCTGCACCTCACCAATATGCGCGGGTGCCACAAATTCGCTCAGCTCTGGTTTTGGTGTGAGTTGAAGACCTTCAATCGTAACGGCGAGCGGTAGAAAGACTACGCGTACGCTTTCAGCTTTGAGACGAAACGGAGCAAGTTTGTTGCTTTGCTTTTCAATCTGATTTTTGATCTCGGCTTCTATTTTTGGCAGATGAAATTTGTAAAAAAATCCGAGGCCAAAAAAAAGCGCAGACAGTAACCCTATTTGTAGGCTGCGCTTGACGATCAATCCCAAAGATCCCCCTCGGCCCATTCGAGAATGAGGGCGTGAGCGCTACGATAGTGGGGGCGAATGTGAACAATACTCTTTAGAATCTCAATGGCGGCGTGCCGTTGCCCTAGGGCTTTTATGGCCCTCGCCCTTAAGTAGTTAGCAGCAAACGTGGTCTCGGGGTCCTGGCAAAACTTGATTTCGAGCTGGTGAAGCCAATCCAAGAGTTCTACATAGCGCCTGCCCATGAAAAGCAATTCTGCCTTTAGCCAATCTTTGCTTGGTGACTCTTCGGCCCATACGAGAGCTTCAAGTGCCATTTGGTATTCGCCTACAAAGAGCATGCAGATGGCAAATGACTGGGCAAATTCTCGATCATCTAAAAAAATTTTTGCGGACTCTAAGGCGAACGCCTCGAGCATGGCGAGATCACCAATTGATTTTTCGGTCTGAGTGCGTTCGACATCGTCTAGATGGCTTCGGCGATTCGAGCTTCTATCTAAGATCACGTCCCTGGCCCATTGCTCTTTCATGCCGGCTTTTCGTACTTTGAACTCAGTGTCCTCAGGGTAGGTGTCGATCAGACGATCGAGCACCCGCAGGGCTTGTTCTTGCATGCGCTGAGACAATAAAAATTCAAATTTTTCTATCAAGCCGGCTTTCAGTTCATGTTCTTTTTGAGTTAGCCCATAAAGATAATCGCGGCGCATTTTTTTAAGTGGCTCAGAGAGGTCTTCCCATTTCACCGTGCTGCCAAGTTCATCAAAGGCATCTTGTTTGATCACGCCTTTTTGAAGTGCGCCTAGGGCCAGCGAGGTAAATTCTATTTTATAAACAGAGCAAGTTTGAACGATCAGTGCGAGTGGAGTCTTAAGTTTTGCACGCAATGATTTTGCCATGGTCTCGGCCAGGGTTTTGTGAAATCCACTTTTCCAAAGAAAATGCCAAATAGGTTGGCGTTCTTCCCAGCTAAGTGAAGTGTCTGATATCGATTTCAATGCGGCCTTTAAAAAAGCCTCTGGCGATTTTCGCTTTCTTAATAACTCACGAAGTTCGAGCTCGTTGAATTGACCCAAATCAAAACACCTCGCGCCTCAACTCGGGCGCCAAAGGATAGCCGCTAGTATCTATATTATGATTATATATTGAGACTATTCTTAGCGGCTCGTTTGTGCTGATTGATAGCCTAAAATCAAGACTTTAGGTTCACTCGCTCGACGTATGTCCCATCCGCCGTGTTGACCTTAAGCGTATCGCCCACATTGATGTGCAAGGGAACTTGAACAATGTGCCCCGTTTCTAAAGTGGCCGCCTTGTAGGTGTTGGTCACCGTGTTGCCCTTAAAACCAGGGTCGGTCACAGTCACTTTCAACACCACAGACTTTGGTAGTTCTAGCCCAACAGCGCGTTCGTTGAAAAAACAAACGTTGACCGCAAGATTCTCGGTCAAAAAATTGGCCGCATCGCCGAGCAGATCGGGATCAAGACTGACTTGCTCATAGTTACTTTGGTCCATAAACACGAAGCCATTTTCATCTTTGTAGAGGTAGTCCATATTGCGATAAGCCACATCGGGAATGCCAAAACGCTCTCCAGATTTAAAAGTTCTCTCAAGGTTTGAGCCGTTGATAAGATGCTTGAGTTTTGTACGGGTGAATTGATTGCCCTTGCCGGGTTTGACGTGTTGAAAGTCCACAACGGCCCATGGCTCACCTTCAATCAGTATTTTTAAGCCCTTTTTAAAGTCACCAAGATCGTACATAAAATTCCTTTTTGATATTTAGACTAAATGGATACTCAAAATATGAGAGGGTATCAATAAGACTTTGTCTTTAGGCGCTCTAAAAGTGATTGAAGGAGGTCGATTTTGCTGTTTAGAGTCTCGCTTCGCCTAATATTTTGAGAATTCTCAGGAGTGGGCTCTGACTCCTCAAGAGTGCGTTCTCGAACGAGGCGCATGCGCTTGACCAATTCTGGGTGAGACCCCAGTTGTTCCTCGGCCGTCTGGATCGTTTCAATGGCCTTTTCCATATCATTGCGCACAATAAAGGCATCGATCAGCGACAACATGCGCTCTAGGTGAGAGGCTACGCTCCAAGTGTTGACAGGTCTTAATCTGGTGATCGCTTCGTCGTCTTGGCCATGATTTTTTAGGTTGAACTTGATTTCAGTGGCGCCCAATTTTTTCATTTCGAAAAGTTCATCTTCGTATTCATCAGCTGTCAAAGATTCTAATTTCTGCACCGCCTTGATGGCCTTCTCATGATTTGGAGACAAGAATAAGACCATTTTGAACGCTCGGAGTGCCTCTTTGGGCTGGCGCGATTTCAAATAGCAATCTCCAAGGGTGGCGTGAGCTAAAATATTGTCAGGCGAAATCTCAACGGCCTTTTCAAGCTCTTCGATGGCCGAGGCGAGATTTTCTCGATCTAAAAAAACCTTCGCTAATGCTATGCGTCCGCCGCTGAAATGGGGGTTGAACTGCACACCTCGAACGGCAATGCGAAAGGCTTCCTCAATCAGACCCATTTTTCGATAGGCTTCAGTGAGCGGAGCAAAAACCTGGGACTTAGGATCCTTTTGTAGAAGGATTTGGTACTTTTCAACGAGATCAGGTTGGAAATCTTGCATCACTGAAATATTCGCACCATAATCGGTCTGGGGCAAGACGTGGGGGAGGCGAAAAAAGATTGTCGCAGATCATCTTAGGAATAGACCCTGGAAGTCGAATCACCGGTTACGGTCTGATTCGATTAGACAATGAAACACCCACCCATCTCGAGCATGGCGCGCTCATTTTACCTGCCCAAGCCTCGCTCGAGACACGCCTTCGCGTGTTGGCCCAAAAATTACGTGAAATATTTGTCAAATTTGATGTTCAAGTGGCCGTCGTTGAACGCATTTTTTTAGGAAAAAACGCGGATAGTGCTTTTAAACTCGGTCATGCCCGGGGCGTGTGTTTGCTTGCCCTTGCTGAGGCCGACGTGACACTTGTGGAGTATGCGGCTCGATTTGTTAAAAAAGCGGTGACCGGATCGGGCAGCGCCAGTAAGGATCAAGTCAGACTTTGGGTGATGCGAGAGTTGAAACTCACTGAGCGGCAGATGGCCACTCAGGCTGACGCCAGTGATGCGTTGGCGTTGGCGTTGGCTCATACGCGCGGGGGGGCTGCAAATCAGAAGTTGCAGCAGATGCTACAGGGGGAATTGCGATGATTGCGTATTTACAAGGGCGGCCATTGCGATTGGCGCCAGACATGGTGATTCTCATGGTTCAAGGAGTGGGCTACGAGCTTCACTGTTCAGCATTTTCTTTGCAAGAATTTGAAGGGCGATCGTTCGTAGAAGCTTGGGTGCACACTCATGTTCGCGAGGACAGCTTGACCCTATACGGGTTTGCAACAGAACTTGAAAAATCGCTATTTTTATCACTTCTCAAAGTGAATGGCGTGGGGCCCAAATCGGCCTTGAATGTGCTCTCGGGGGCCCCCTCTGAGCAAATTGCCAAATGGATTGAAGAGGCCAATGTGACGATGCTCACCAAGCTGCCTAAAATTGGTAAAAAAAGCGCTGAGCAAATCATTCTGACTCTTCAGGGCCAGCTTGTGAGAACCTCAAATGAAAAGGCACGTGAGACTTTTCAAATGCGCTCCCAAATTGTTTCGGCATTGGTGAATCTTGGTTTTCGTATGCAGGAAGTTGAAACAGTGGTGGATCAAATGTCTCCAAACGTTGATTTGGAAGCGGGCTTGCGCCAAGGCCTTGCCGCTCTGACAAGTTAAGTAGGGGGAAGCTTGGAAATAGATCGTGTATTAAACGGTGAAGAGGCAAGCGAAGACGTGAACCTCGAAGTTCGCTTGAGGCCAACGACGTTCGACGAGTTTCCAGGCCAAACTCGGGTCAAATCAAAGCTTCAAGTCTTTACGGAAGCCGCAAAAAAACGTGGCGAGCCTCTCGATCACACTCTTCTTTGTGGTCCTCCGGGACTTGGCAAAACCACCTTGGCTCATATTTTGGCAAATACTCTAGGCGCGGGATTTAAATCCACTTCGGGGCCGGTTCTGCATCGCAAAGGAGACCTGGCGGCCATATTGACCAGTTTGAAACCAGGAGATGTGTTTTTCATCGACGAAATTCATCGGTTGAGTCGCGATATCGAAGAGTATCTCTATAGCGCGATGGAAGATTTCTACATCGACATCGTAACGGGGGATGGTTTGGGCGCAAGAAGTATGCGCTTTCAACTGAACCCTTTCACTCTAGTTGGCGCAACCACCAGAGCGGGGCTGTTGAAAGCGCCCTTTCGCGATCGATTCGGAATCGTGGAGCGCCTTGCTTTTTACGACAAAGAGGCCTTGATGATGATACTCAAGAGGTCAGGGTCTTTGCTCGCCATCGATCTGCGCGATGAAGGCGCCATGCAAATTGCAAAGCGCAGTCGCGGCACGCCCCGAGTGGCCAATCGGTTGCTCAAGAGGGTTCGAGACTATGCCGAAGTCAAAGGCGATGGCCAAGTGACGGCCGAACTTGCTGACTATGCATTGAATGAACTCGAGGTCGATCAGTTGGGGCTCGAGCTAATGGATCGAAGAATATTAAGTCTGATAGACACTCAGTTTAGCGGTGGCCCTGTGGGAATTGAAACTCTCTCGGCGGCATTGAGCGAGGAAGTCGACACGCTCGAAGAGGTTTATGAGCCATTCTTACTGCAAGAGGGGTTGCTTATGAAAACGCCTCGCGGCCGAGTGGTGACTGAGGTGGCGAAAAAACATCTGGCCGATTTAAAATCGGAGTTAAAAATCTAACGGGATAAATCGTCAACGGCCCTAGTAGTAAGGTCCCGAGCAATCATAGGACGTTTTAGAATAAAAGGCCTCGTCGCCATTGATGGCGCAGTGCTTGTAGTAAAAATCCCAGGGCTTGTCGTCGCGGTGATCGGGCATTTCTTTTCGAAAGTTCATTCCGTCCGCAGTGAAGGCTTCGCCTGGTGCCTGACTATTGGCGTCTCCGTCGGGAAGCATGTAGGGATCACTGGCGCATGCTGAGAGCGAGAGCCACAAACAAATCACACAGGTCAATTCGATCATTCGCATAGACTATAGATTACCATGCAGTCGCGTCTTATTTGCAACAGAGTGTTGCAAATAAGCGCAACCTTACAGACCCTAGACAACAGTCTAATATAAGTGATATCAGGTATTTATAACCTGAACCTTGAGTTTTTGATCGGG